>JAPSHL010000131.1 GCA_031179905.1 Bacillus sp. (in: firmicutes)
TTAAGAATTGCTTTATGGTCTGTTCCAATAGTTTTAGCAATTTCATGTGAGCTTTCTTTGCCTTCTAAGTACCGTAGTGCTGCTTGTAATTTTTCCTCTGATGTATATTTTGCCATAAAAAACTGCGCCTCCCATTGTTAGATGTGTCTAACAATTGGGGCGCAGTTCATTACTGGGGTTTTTCAATCACTTACAGATGGGCAATTTTTGTGTATAAAACATTCTCTTTTAAAACGATTTCTTTTTCTAAATAGCTTGATTTAATACCAAAATGAGGCTGAAAATATTTGATTGCTTTTTTTCCTTCCAAAAGCAGCTTTATTGCCCTATATGGCATATTAATCCCTGCTAAACAGCTGTAATGAAGGCCGCCTGACATCCTTGGATTGATTTCCAGCAGTTTCGGGATCCCGTTTTGATATTTTACTTGGATATTATAAATAAATGGGATTTTGAGCACTTCATTTATTTCCCTTGCCAGCTTTAATAGTGATCGGTTATCCTCAAGCTCTCTGAGCCTGCCTTTTCCCTTTTTTCTTGGGATAGCAGCCATCAATTTACCATCATAGGAAAGACAGTCAATGCTGTATTCATACCCATTTAAAAACTCAAGCACCATCAGCGGCGGAAAGGTCTCCTGCTGCTTTAATATTTGATAAGCTGAATCAAAGGATATTCTCGCACTAATTCCTTGATAGAAAAGCTCCTCTACTGAATCCAGCTTTTCCTGTACAATTCTGAATCCTTTGCCTCCCTCTCCGATAACAGGTTTAAAGCAGACTGTATGTCCTTTCTCTTTTAAGGCAGAATATGCTTCCTTAAATTCCTCCGCATTATTAACTATATAATAATCAGGTATGCTTACTGCTTTTTTTAGAACTGGATTCTGTTTCATAAGCCTGTATGTAGCTTCCTTGTCATCAAGGACCTCCATTAATGATGCGTTAGGACATACAAGAACCTTTACCCCAAGCTGCTCAAACTTATGGAGATTTTTTGAAATAAGAACATTCTCTTTTCGTGGAACAAATATACTTATTCGATGAATCTTGCAAAATCGTAAACAAAATTCAATGTAGTCTTCCCCAAAAATGTCTGGTTCGATAAATGCTGCATCACAGTAACTTAAATATAATGCATGTTCATTATTAGAAGTGCCGTATACTTCAAAATCAATTCCATCAGCATTATATTTAATCATGTGAATAAAGTGGGCAGCGGTTGTGAACCAATGATTAAACCATATTCTTTTCTTCATTTTCCTATCCTTTCATAATACTCACATTGCAATTATCTCTCTCAAACCACTAGTATGCTCACGATTTTTTTATTTATACACAGAGGTGCAATAAGGCCTGATATTACGCCTTTTTTGTACCTCCCTGCGTTTGAATTTTCTCTCAATTTGCATTTTGAAAGTTTCTTTATTAGTGAGTAGGCTTACAATTTGCTATAATGTATTTAAATCTTTTAAAGGAGACTTGTTCATGACAAATTCAAAAAAGTTCATAGGATATGTAGGTACATATACAAAGTCAACGAGTAAAGGAATTTATTCCTTCGTGCTTGATACAGAGGAAAAGAAAATCTCTAATGTTGAACTAGCTGCTGAATTGGAAAACCCAACATATGTAACAATTTCTAAAGATAACAAATTCCTATATGCTGTAGGCAAGGAAGGCTCACTTGGAGGAGTTGCTGCATATAGCGTTGATCCTTCTACAGGGAAGCTGGAATTTCTTAACAAGCAGTTCGCTGAAGGCGCTTCCCCTTGTCATGTAAGCGTAGATGACAACAAAAACTTTACGCTTACTGGTAATTACCATAAAGGAACTGTTGAAGCATATCCATTAAATACTGATGGAACTGTTAAAGAATTGGCTGCAAAAGTGGAGCATTCAGGCACTGGTCCTAACACTGCTAGACAAGAAAAACCTCATATGCACTTCACAGGATTTACACCTGATGAGCGTTTTGTCGTTTCTGTTGATCTTGGAATTGATAAAGTGGAAACATATAAGCTTACAGACGGCCAACTGGAAACAGTTTGCAGTCTTTCTGTTAAACCTGGCAGCGGCCCAAGACATATCGCATTCCATCCAAATGGAAAATTCGCTTATGTAATGACTGAATTAAGCAATGAAGTCATCACATTATCTTATAACAGTGAAACAGGCGAATTGAAAGATTTGCAATATATTTCTGCATTGCCAATCGACTTTACAGAAAACAGCCAAGGAAGCGCAATCCACTTATCATCTGACGGTAAATTTGTATATGCAGGAAACCGCGGCCACAACTCTATCGCTCTTTTCAGCGTAAACAGTGAAACAGGCGAATTGACTTTTATCGAGCATACATCAACAGAAGGAAACTGGCCTCGTGATTTTGTGCTTGATCCAACAGAAAAGTTCATTGTTGCTTCAAATGAGCAATCAGACACACTTACTCTATTTGAAAGAGATGAAGCAACAGGCAAACTGACATTGCTTCAATCAGAAATTCATGCACCAGAGCCAGTTTGTGTGAAGTTCTTGAACTATTAATACAATAAAAAAAACAAAAGAGATTCCAATCTCTTTTGTTTTTTTTATTTAAGCCAAATATGCTTCCTGAACCTGTTTGTTGGCGATTAATTCCTCTCCATATCCCTCCAGGACAATTCCGCCTGTTTGAATGACATAACCTCTATTAGCAATTTGCAGTGCCTGAAAAGCGTTTTGTTCTACTAAAAGAATCGTCATTCCGTCATGGTTCAGCTCCTTAATGATTTCAAAAATCTGTTCTACTATAATTGGCGCAAGTCCCATAGAAGGTTCATCAAGCATCAGCAGTTCTGGCTGCATCATTAATGCACGGCCAATTGCGAGCATTTGCTGTTCACCGCCGCTCATCGTCCCTCCTCTCTGGTCAATCCTTTCTTTCAGTCTTGGAAAATACTCGAACACCTTTTTCATCCTTGTTTCAATCAATGACTTATCTTTAACAGAAAATGCCCCAATAAGCAGGTTTTCCTTCACTGTCAGCTTAGGGAAAATTCGTCTTCCTTCTGGAACTTGTGAGATACCCAATATCGCACTTTTATGTGCAGCAATGTTAGTTATTACATCTTCCTTGTAAAGAATGCTTCCTTTTTTGACAGGTACTTGCCCGCTGATAGTTTTTAATGTCGTCGATTTTCCCGCCCCATTGCTTCCGATTAATGTGACAATTTCTCCTCTGTCCACATGGAGACTAATACCCTTCAGTGCTTGAATGCCTCCATAGGATGCCTCTACCTCTACTAATTCTAATATTTTATCCATGCTAAATTCCCCCCTTATGCAAGCGAAGCGATGCGGCACCTTTACCTAAGTATGCTTCAATAACTTTCGGGTTTGATCTAATATCCTCCGGCTTGCCTTCTGCGATTTTTTCTCCATGGTCCAATACTATGATATGATTCGAAATTTCCATAACAAGTTTCATATCGTGTTCTATCAGTATGATAGTCAAGTCGAGCCTTTCACACATGTCCTGAATCAAATCAGTCAGAAGACCAGTTTCCTTTGGATTCATGCCTGCAGCAGGTTCATCCAGCAGGAGCACACTTGGTTTTGTGGCAAGTGCCCGAGCAATTTCCAGTCTTCTTTGAGCACCGTAGGACAGGTTTCCGGCACTTTCATTTAACTCCTCCGCAAGACCGACATATTCAAGCAGCCTGTATGCCTCCCTTTTTGCTGCTTCCTCCTCCAGCCTTGCTCCCGGCAGCTGCAGTATTGTTCCAATAATATTGCCCTTAATTTGGTTATGCATGCCGATTAGAACATTCTCAAGCACTGTTATTTCACGGAACAGACGGATGTTCTGAAAGGTCCTAGAAATTCCTTGTTTTGCAACAACATGCGGCTTTAACCCAGCTATTTGCTTACTGTTTAACATAATAGAGCCTTTTGTCGGCTTATATACTCCTGTTATCATATTAAAAAAAGTTGTTTTACCTGCCCCATTCGGACCGATAACTGCAGTGATAGTATTCTTTTCAACTGCCATTTCGATATTAGCATTCGCAACTAAACCGCCGAATGTTTTCGTCAAGCCTGTTACTTCAAGAATATTCATTATATATCCCTCCTTACGGCCGGTATCTTTGAGTCCAGCTTTCCATCTATCTTTTTAGCAGATTTCAGCTTGTTTATATCAAACCGGATATTCTTTGCTGGGATGAGTCCTTGTGGACGGTATAATGTCATTACAATCAGCAATGCGCCAAAGATGAAGCGCTGCATTTTGACAGGCGATAATGCATCGGGAATTGTAACAACTTGGCTGAGCCAGCCTGTAATTTCCGTCAGTACCTGCAAGTTGAGAATAGTGACAACAGCCGCTCCTAAAATAACACCTGGCACACTGCCCATTCCTCCAAGAATGACCATCACAAGAATAGTTGTTGATTCAAGATATGTGAAGCTCGTCGGATCGATAAACATCTGCTTTGCTGCAAAAACAACTCCCATCATCCCTGAAAATGAGGCTCCAATTGCAAATGCAGTCAGCTTTGTTTTCACAAGAGGAATACCCATTGCCTGTGCGGCAATTTCATTTTCTCTGACTGCTTTCCATGACCGTCCAAGCTTTGTATGCTCCAGTTTTGTAACAGCGTAAATGACAAAAAGAAACATAACAAGAACAACATAATAATATTGATTTGGAAAAATAAGTTTTAATCCGAAAATTTCCGGAGGGCTGATGCTGGCGAGACCCATCGCTCCATTCGTTATATTGACAGGCTTATCAAGGTTATTAAAGACAATGCGGATGATTTCCCCAAATCCTAATGTGACAATCGCTAAATAATCTCCTTTTACACGCAGAACTGGAATCCCTAATAAGACACCGAACAATGCGGCCATAAATAAGCCAATAATAATAAATACCCAGAAGCTGTTACCTGAAAGAGGATATTCACCAAACGGCATGAAATTAGAAGCCTGTGCTGTCGCAAATATCCCATATGTATAAGCTCCAACTGCGAAAAAGGCAACAAAACCAAGGTCAAGAAGGCCGGCGAGACCAACGACAATATTCAAACCAAGAGCCATGCACACATAAATTCCGACCATTGTTGCTACTTCCATGTAAGACTGGTATGTTGGTCCTTGACTTGCTGCATATGGAAGAACGAAGCCTAAGATTATTAGTCCAGCTGCCCATTTCCACTTATTGCCGAAGTTCATGAAATAGAGGATTAACAATGAAAGCAGCAACAGCAAAAAAGCGGTGACTGACTTTTGTGCAAGATAAAGACTTGCACTTGTTACAAATACATAAACGAAAAAGAGAATGCCTTGGGCAAGTTTGCTTGTTTTTAACTTTGTCATATAATTTTCCATTTTAATCACCTACACTTTCTCAGCAGCGGCTTTGCCAAATAAGCCTTCTGGTTTAAATATCAACACGATAATCAATATGGCAAATGCCGCAACGTCCTTGTATTCCGCCCCTAGTATTCCATCTGTAATGACTGACAGATTCGCGGCTGTGAACATTTCAATAAGACCAATCAGCAATCCCCCTACCATCGCACCGCGAATATTGCCTATTCCGCCGAGCACCGCCGCAGTAAAAGCCTTTAAGCCTAAGATGAACCCTATATACGGATCGATTGTCCCGTATTGAACTGCAAATAATACTCCTGTTGCACCGCCTAATGCTGATCCGACAAAAAAGGTGACTGAGATAACTTTATTCACATTGATAGACATAAGTGATGCGGTATCCCTGTCTTGTGCGACAGCTCTCATCGCCATCCCCCATTTAGTTTTGTTAACAAAAAAGTCAAGGCCAACCATTAGAATAACCGCAACAATAATAACTACAAGAAACGAGGTTTTGAAGCTTGCATCGTTAGCACCTAAAAAGGAGCCGATTTGATGTTGACCTGAAAATAAGGAAGGCGTGTTCAGGATATAGTTTCCTTTGTACAGCTCTGTAATGAAACGGACGATATCCTGCAATAGAAAGGAAATGCCGATTGCAGAAATCAAGGCAATCAGTTTTGGAGCCTTCCTTAATGGACGATAGGCAACCCTTTCAATTCCCATTCCCATTAGTCCTGTAATCAGGCTTGTGATTACAAGCATAATAATTAAAGACAGCACTGCTGGCAGCATGGAAGTCCAGCCAAGGCTTGTCATAATAATCAGCACTGCTGTGCCAACAAATGCTCCTGACATAAAAATTTCACCATGTGCAAAATTTATTAGCTCCAAAATCCCGTAAACCATCGTATAGCCTAATGCAATAACTGCATAAACTGCTCCTAAAGCAAGACCGTCAATCAATACTTGCGGCAATGTTTGCAACACTTCTGTCAGCATATTCTTCCCCACACTTTTGTTTTAGTTTTTTTAAAAGATAAGTGTTAATTAAAGTAAAAAGGGTATGAAATGTCTCATACCCTATTACTTTAAATGTGCCCTAACTAATTCCAAGGTTTATTGAGAAATCTCCCCGTCTAGTGTAGCCGGGTATGAGGCCTCATCAAATTTATAAATAAATATTTTTGCGTAATTGTTATCTCCTTTTTCATCAAAGCCAACCTCTGTTACTACACCTTTATAATCCTGTGTTCCACGCACTGCCTCTGTTACTGCTGCACGTTTCGGCATTTTGCCATCGTTTTCTTCAATAGCTTTTTCAATGCCTGCAAGCAATACCCCGGCACTATCGTAAGCATACGCGGAATAAGATTCGATTGATTTATTAAAAGCAGCTTTATAATCGTCCGCAAACTTTGTGCCTTCTTCTGTTTTTGTCGTGTCTCCTGCAACAGAAGTCAAGAATGTGTTTTTAACGGCATCACCGGCAATTTCAACAAATGCTGAAGAATCGAGGCCGTCTCCACCCATGAATGGCATGTCTAAGCCTTTTTCACGAGCTTGCTTTACGAGGATGCCGCCTTCAGCATATAAGCCTCCATAATAAATCATGTCCGGCTGTTTAGAAGTGACTTGATTCAGTACTCCATTAAAGTCTTTTTCTCCAACTGTTATCCCTTCATATCCAACAATTTCAACTCCCAATTCTTCGGCAGCACCTCTAAATGCTTCAGCCAATCCTGAGCCATAAGCTGTCTTGTCCTGAATAATAAAAATTTTCTTTGCTTTCAATGTGTTTATCGCATATTCAGCACCTGCAGGTCCTTGGAAATCATCACGGGCAACTACACGGCTCACTGTCTTTAAGTTACGGTCAGTAAAATCAGTTGCAGTACTTGCAGGAGAAATACTGATAAGATTATTATTTTCGTACACTTCAGATGCCGGAATGGAAACACCTGAATTTAAATGGCCGACAACACCGAGAACTGCTTGGTCTGCAGCTATAAGCTGAGCATTAGCTACACCTTTTTTTGGATCACCTTGGTCATCTTGCGCTTCTAGTTTAAGCTCAAAGCCTAAATCAGCAAATTTATCCTTTTGCTGGTCAACCGCCAATTGTGCACCTAGTTTGATTGCTTCCCCTAATGTGGCACTGCCGCCAGAAAGAGGTGATTGGGTGACAATCTTAATTACCTGTTTTCCTCCATCACTTTCTCCCGAAGAGTCAGAGCTGGAAGAAGCACATCCACTTAAAAAACCAAGTGCTAAAGTAGCCGTCATTGCGAATGATAATACCTTTTTGGATAACATAGTTCTCCTCCTATTTGCTATGTACTTTTTAAAGCGGTATTGCAAACAGATAACCTTTTCTGGCAAATGCGCCATCATTAGCTATACTTATGTATGGATTATAATCTTGGATGAAACAAGTGTCTTTTATATTGTCAGATAATCTTACGATGTATTTTCATAATTATCTTTATTTTCTGACATATTTTTAAATAACTATTGATATTGCATTAATTTTACTGCAGTTTAGATTAACCTTCTAAATCGCTTATCAACATTTGATTAGACATAAAAAAACAGAAGGCTTAAAATCGCCTTCTGTTCAGACTGAGAAAAAACTTGTTAAGAGGTAATTGTGTATTGCCCCTATAATCAGGGGTTTTCGCTCTCGGCTGAAGGGGTTCCCTTTCCACACTAATCCCGAGTCTCACCTCTTCCGCTAATCAACATCCTTTGAATGAGAATAGATCTAGAAAATATACTTTCCTTTTTATCAACAAGCTAAAAGAGTTCATACTCCTTCTGTTAATTTAAATCCATGGAGCATCTGTTTTAACTACTTTCGCAAATGCTTTGCTGTGCTCTCTTCTGTCTTTTCTCACTTTAACCCGCTGTTCTGCTGTATTGAAAAGCATATGCTCTTCCTCTGATTGTGGAACTATCTGCGGGATTCTTGTCGGCTTCCCTTCCTCATCTAGAGCTACAAATGTCAAAAATGACGTTGCGGCAAGCTTTCTTTCACCGGTTTTTAAGTTTTCCGCCACCACCTTCACGAAGACCTCCATAGAGGATCTGCCTGTATGTGTGACATATGACTCTAGGCAAACCGAGTCAGTAGGCCTTATGGGAATCAAGAAATCGACTGAGTCTGTAGAAGCTGTTACGACATTGCTTCTTGAATGCCTCGATGCTGATATAGAAGCTACATCATCAATATAACTCATCAGCTTTCCGCCAAATAAAGAATTATGATTGTTCGTATCGATTGGAAATATCCTGCTTGTTTTTACTACTAATGAATCTTTGCAAAATTTTTCTTTCGGCATATTCAACGTGTTGCACTCCTTTTGATGCCTTTTGTGCTGCTTCGAAGATGAATGATTTAAGGATCTATTTTGATACCTACTTGCTTCTTTCTTCTTTGCATAATGGCAACTTCAATAAAAATATTGTAGTAGAACCGTCGGATTCTTGTAAAGATAAAAGTCCTCCAAGCGCCTTTGCTAAAAGCAGGCTGTACGGCAAACCAAGACCAAGCCCCCGCTCTACATCCTTCTTGTTCTTTCCTCTGTAGAAGCGCTCAAAAATAAAATGCTGCTCCTCAAATGGGATTCCGTATCCATTATCCTTCACCATAATTAAGACATTATCTCTATCATATTTTAAGCTGACTGACAGTTTCCCATCAGCCTTGCCTTTAATGGCATGGAGACTGTTATTCAACAAATTGACGATGATTTGCTGCAAGCGGACACTGTCGACATTGGCATACATTGGCCTCTCCATACTATTATAGGTTACCTTCACTTGTTTTAACGCATCTGTATGGACAATTTCCCACTGATAGATTATCTCTTTAACAGCTGCTTGGATATTTATCCTTTCAAGGTTGACCCTAATTGAACCAGCGCTAAAGCTGTTGAAATCGAGGAGGTCCTCCACCATGCTCTGCAGCCTTGTTAACAATCATCTCAAGATTATCACAGTCCGTTACTGACAATACTTCTGTGCCCATTGATACTGAATCGCCTTCCTCTACATTAAGTGCAGTAACTTCACCTGAGAAGGATGCTGTAATCGAAGCAAGCGCGTCATCTTCAAATGTGACCAGCTCATCTCCCTCTTCGACTTCATCGCCTTCCTCTACATTTACTTCATCAATTGTTGCATTGCCTGTAGACGTTGCTGTCTCTTTATTAATAGTTGAAATGCTGCCCGTTCCACTCACATAAATTTCTACATCTCCAAGTTCAGCTGTGGCAGTTTGTGTCGTTGCCTGTGCTGCTACTTGCTGGGTGTCATCATTTGTGAAATAAAAATAAGATCCAAATCCTCCGCCAATTACTACGATAATTGCT
>JAPSHL010000132.1 GCA_031179905.1 Bacillus sp. (in: firmicutes)
CTTGCACAGCCATTTATAGAATTCAGAACGACTAAAATGCAAAAATGGTCCACAAAAACAAGCTATAAAGAGAAGCTCTTTTAAGAAATGCTTCCCTTTATAGCTTAAAGGAATAACTGAGGCAGGAACCTTAGTTATTTTCTTTTGCCGCTTTTGACTTTGTCTTTTGTTAATGGAGCTGTATCATAAAGCTTGCTCGCATTTAAATCGCCAAATTCCTGGCCGAATTCTACATTAGCTTGTTCTGTTTTATTATTTTTCGCTTTTTTTGTCATTACTTTCTCCCCTCTCTCCCATGATTGGAGTTTCGATTAGCATTCTTCATCGGGTCCTCGCCGCGAATGAATTCAGCGGAGAACTCTGTTTCCTGAATATTCTTCTTAGGAGTTTTGCTGTATTTTTCAACAGCATTGAATTCTGCTTTTCTTTTCGCCATATGATCGTCTCCTTTAATGGATGATACAAATATATTTTTTGCAGTTTCTTTAAACGTATCCATACCATGATATGACAATCGAACCATAAAAAAAGCCAAGGCAAAAGCCTCAGCCAATGATAATTCTTTCTTTTGGATAATGGAAATTATCCTTTTTCTCTTTTCCTCCAATAATATAGATGAAAGAGGTTAACCCTATTCTTCCAATAAACATTAAAATCATGATGACGCATTTGCCAACATTGGACAATTCAGGGGTTAAACCTAACGATAAACCAGTCGTTCCGAATGCAGAGCAAACCTCAAATAGAATTTTAATTAGCGGGGCATTCTCTGTGATGCACAAAATCACCGTGGCGACAAAGCATAAGCCAAACGCTAAAATCGTGACAACCATCGACTTTATAATATCCTCTTCATGAATCTCTCTCTTAAAAATCTTAATATGCCGATTACCGTTCGCATAATGATAAATGAACATTATATTAAGGGCAAATGTCGTTGTGCGAATCCCGCCGCCGACAGAGCTAGGGGATGCCCCTATAAACATAAGAATGCAAAAAATTACAAGGGTGCCTATTGAATATTCATTCAAGTCCATCGTCGCAAGTCCGCCGCTTCTTGTAGAAGCCGAATGGAAAAAGGCATTAAAAAAGATTTGATGCCATGTCATTCCTGCAAAATAATTAGTTGATTCAATTAAAATAATACTAAGTGTCCCAAAAAACAGCAGCAAACCAAACGTTAATGAAGTCAATTTAGTAAATAAAGAAAAACGGAAAACCTTTCCAGGATTTTTTGGAAATAAGTAATTTTTCACCTCGATTAATACAGGAAACCCGATTGCTCCAAGAGTGATTAAAATGATATTTACTAATTGAATAAAATAATCATCTTTATAAGGAATAAGCGAAGACCCGCTCAAGTCAAAGCCTCCATTCGTGGTTGCACTTATCGAAGCGAACAGTCCATGAATAAATGCATCCTTCCATGATAAAAAGTATTGATAAAACTGCAATGTCAGCACAGCTGCACCAACAAGTTCAATAATTAAGATCAACTTGATGATTTCTCTGATAAGCTGGACTAGTCCAGAAAGATGGGATTGATTATGGTCAAGCATAATCAGCTGCCGTTCCTTTAAACCGATTTTTTTCCTGAGCAGCATCCAAAAGAATGTTCCTAATGTCATGACTCCAATCCCACCGAATTGGAGAACAAACATCAAAATAAAAATGCCTAATGTACTATAGGTATCCGATATGTCTATTACAGTCAGGCCAGTAACGCTTACAGCACTAATTGCTGTAAAAACAGTGTCCATAAAAGAAACATGTACCCCCTCTTTATGAACAGCCGGCATGCTCAATAATAAAACAGAAACGCTGACCGCCAGCAGATAATATCCTGTGATGATTTGGGCCGGGGTAAACTTATTCAGCAAATCCTTTACCGTTCTTTTCATGTCAAAACAAATCCCTTCCATTGCAAAACACAACTATTAGTAGCTTAAATCTTACACTCATTCCTGTTATCTCCCCATTACACAAACATTACCACACATGAAATTGAAGAAAACCCCGCATATTATAAGTACAGAATTAATATTGCCAAACAAGTTATCTATTATCAGAAATAGCTTTTTGTTAACGGTATTTAAGTTCTGTATTTTATTTTTTTAAGGAGGTCTTTTGACAATGTCTAGTTCAAACAAATTATTAGTTCCTGGAATTGAACAATATTTAGATAGCATTAAATATGAAATTGCGCAAGAATTTGGCGTTAATTTGGGTTCTGAAACAGTATCCAGATCCAATGGTTCTGTCGGTGGAGAAATTACAAAACGCCTAGTTCAGCAAGCTCAAGCAGAGCTGTCTGGCAAAACTCAATAATAACTATACCTCAAAACTAACAATGCTCAAAGAAAAAACAAAAAAGGAAATAATGATTGCCTACTTTGCCTAAGCAAAGTTTTAAAGCAACCATTATTTCCTTTTTCTGATTTAACTTTCTTCTGCTGTCTTCTGTGCTTTTCTGCCGGAAATAATATAACCGCCAACTGCAATTATTAACAATACTGACCAGAAGAAGAACTTCCAAACCTTCGACTCAGGAAAATGTTGATCAAGAAGACCAACTTCTGGATGTGCCAATGTAAATACTGCCAACTTCACACCTACCCAGCCGACAATCATAAATGCAGCTGTCTCCAGGGAAGGTCTTGTTTGAAGAAGTTTAACGAACCAGTTTGCCGCAAAACGCATAATAACTAGTCCAATGATTCCTCCTAAAAGCATAACCGTAAATTGACCTCCGTCGATACCGCCTATATGGAACCATCCTGTCGGTGTCAGCGTAATAGCTAACGCAACAGCTGCCAGCATTGAATCAATGGCAAAGGCAATATCAGCAAGTTCTACTTTCAATACAGTCATCCAGAAACCAGATTTTTTTCTTTCTTTTTCTTTCTCTTTTTTCTCCTTTGGTGCAAACTTTCCATATAAATTGTGAATACAAATATATAGTAAATATAAAGCACCAAGGGCTTGAACCTGCCAAACGTCTACTAGAACGGAAATTAAGAACAAACTCGCGAACCGGAATATAAACGCACCGAATAAACCATAAAATAACGCTTTTTTCTGCTGCTCTGGCGGTAAATGCTTAACCATTACAGCCATAACAACCGCATTGTCAGCTGCCAGTATACCCTCCAGCCCTACTAGAATCAGGAGTACCCAGCCATACTCTAAAAATAATGCAAAATCCATATATTATCCTCCTATCAATAGTTTTGTATACCCACTGGTATCCCCCTATTGACAGGTTTGTCTTTATATGTACAAAATAGCGCAAAAAAGACCTTTGCCAAATAGGCAAAGGTCTTGCTAAGCACATTTTATAGTGCCAACAAAGCCGATGGTACAAAGACCACGAATTGACGACTTTGTTTTAGGTTATTAAAACCTAAAAGCTACTCCCCTTTGAGTAGATATACGATTAATATAAGGTTATTATATACGAAATATTCTTTCTTGACAATCAAAAACCGAAAAAAATAAACAAGACCTGACTATTTTTTTGCTTTTGCAAGTTAGTATCATTGTTTATTCTTTATTCGAATTGAACTGAGCCTTAAAAAACAGTATTGCATACTTCACTAGAAAGCCACTTATAATACCCGGGATTAAAAAGAGCATCGGCGTAAATATAGGACCTGGAAAAATGCCAAATATCTTAAAACGCGTCGAATACATCACCCCAACTGTTACGAAATATGCACTAAATACAAACGGCAAAAATGCATATTGATCATCTTCTTTCAGGGTCGACTTGTATGCATCCCACATTGCGAACAAATATAAGCAAGGATAAAACATAATCCATTGATAATCAAGCGCTTCTATGGAAGATTCGAAATTACCTAAAAAGCTTTGCATGATTGCATAATTGAAATTACTTTGCACATTAATAATAAATTCCAGCACCACTAAAAGAGTACCTTTCCAATACTGTTTCATCAATAGCTGACTGAAGCCGGGTAGTGCTATACTCCACATAATAGCTTCTAATTTACTTAGGTCTCTCATAGGTTATCACCATCTACTTCTTATATACCTTTTCATTTTTTCATTTTTAGCTAAATTGCATTGTTTTATACAGCATCCGTCCATGTTAGTAAAAGAAATTTGCAAGAGCAATTAAGCAATCAAACGAAGATAGAAAAATAACCGAAAAAAAAAGCCTTATTCGGCTCTTTTTACAGGATTTGCGAAAGAAATAGCTGTGTTCGTTCGTGTTGTGGATTTTCAAAAATTTCCTCTGGCTTTCCCATTTCTATAATTTCTCCTTTATCAAATAAAATGATTCTATCTGCTACTTGGCGAGCAAAGCCCATCTCATGTGTGACGACTAGCATAGTCATCCCAGATTCGGCAAGTTTCTTCATGACATCAAGCACTTCTTTTACCATCTCTGGATCCAGTGCTGATGTGGGTTCATCAAACAGCATAATTTTCGGCTGCATCGCCAAAGCTCTAGCAATTGCCACACGCTGCTGCTGACCGCCGGATAATTGACCAGGATATTTGTTTGCCTGCTCTGGTATACCGACTCTTTCAAGGAGCTCCATCGAAATTTGCTCGGCCTTCTTCTTTTTCCACTTTCGGACCCAAATCGGCGCAAGGGCAATATTCTTTAATATCGTCATATGAGGAAACAGGTTAAACGATTGGAAAACCATACCAGTTTCTTTTCTTATTTCTTCTATATTTTTCAGATCGTCTGTCAAAGCAATATTATCAACAATAATTGAACCCTTCTGGAACTCTTCTAAAGCATTGATAGTGCGGATAAAGGTAGACTTTCCTGAACCGGAAGGACCAAGGATAACAATGACCTCACCTTGCTTTACATCTAAATCAACATCCTTTAATACATGATGATCACCGTACCACTTATTCAGACCTTTTACTTTAATTATATCCTCTCTTTGCTCTATCGGTGTTGAAAGCTTTTCTACAGAAAATACACTCTCCATACTTATTCCTCCTCTATTATCGGCTGCCTGCGCCTAATGATTTTTCCAGAGCTTTGCTGACATGTGACATTAAATAGCAAAAAACAAAATACATTAATGCTATGAACACATATAATTCCATATATTTACCTAGGTACTCAGGATTTGCCGCTACTTTTTTAGCCATGCCAAGAAAATCTGCTAACCCTATTACTGCAACTAATGATGTGTCCTTAAATATTGATATAAATTGCCCAACCATTGCAGGAATAACGGCCTTTAAAGCTTGCGGCAAAATAACAAAAACCATCAGTTTGAAATTATTAAGCCCTAAAGCTTGACCTGCTTCGAACTGCCCCCGTGGTATGGACTGTAAACCACCCCGGATATTCTCCGCCAAGTAAGCAGAACTAAAAAGCGTAAAAGCAATCATCGCCCGTAAAACATTATCAATTTGAATTTCGCCGCCAATAAACATCGGAAGCAGCAATTGACCAATAAATAGAATCATAATTAATGGCATTCCGCGAATTATCTCAATATAGACTATGCACGTATATTTGATAACCGGAAGCTTACTTCTGCGGCCAACAGCTAACAACAGTCC
Source organism: Bacillus sp. (in: firmicutes) (assembly GCA_031179905.1). Classification (GTDB taxonomy): domain Bacteria; phylum Bacillota; class Bacilli; order Bacillales; family Cytobacillaceae; genus Niallia. Next base: position 5,563 of record JAPSHL010000132.1, read on the forward strand.
AATCGGGAATGAACAAATAATCGCAACAGAAGCTAACACAAGTGTTAGCAAAAAGCCTCCCCAAACATTTGTGCTTACCGGCTCTATTATGCCAAAACCGTTTATTATGCCGACTGCTATAGGTATAATTAAAATCCAAAAAATTAATACTGGAAGTTTTAAAACAGGAAGTTTTCTGCCGAGAGCATAGAATAAATAAATAGCCACAATGCTTGCACCTAAGTAAAGCTTTGTTATCGATTCTGTATAAGGGACAGCTGCAAATATAAGCATGATAGCGGATAATGTTATGGCTACATGACCAATGACCCCTCTCCACAATCCCCATGATGCACCAAATAAAACAGAAATTAAGATTACCGCAATCCAAAGTCTCCAAATTTCCTCCATCGGAAACTGGCCAACCATCAACAAGCGCAGATTCGCACTTACTACACTCCAGTCGCTCTCAGCTATAAAAGTCGATACTCTCACGATTATAAAAACCGCAAACATTGCAGCAATAATCGTCATTATTGCATTTTTCCAATCTTTAAATAGATTTGTTTTAAGCCAAAGCTGTACTTTCACCAGCCTGCTGAGAGAAGTCGAATCTGCAATCTTTTCACTGCCATTAAGCTGTACATTATCCAATTTGCATCACTACCTTTCGACCAACTGGAATTTTTTATTAAAGAAGTTCATGAACAGTGAAGTTCCTAAGCTGAAGAATAAATAAACAGCAATCATGATAAGGATGATTTCAAACGTATGCCCTGTTTGATTGATAATAGTATTTCCGATTCCGACAATGTCCTGATAAGCAACTGCCATTGCTAAACTCGAATTTTTGATCAAGTTCAAATACTGGCTCGTTAATGGGGGGATGATAATACGAATCGCCTGCGGAAAAATAATTAACCTTAATGCTGTCGGGCTTTTGAAGCCAAGTGCTTTCGCTGCCTCTGTCTGTCCTTTCGGAACACCTAAGATTCCTCCACGAACAATTTCAGCTATAAATGTTGATGTATATATGGATAATGCAACGAGCATTGACAGGAATCCGATAGATAAGGATGTACCACCGACGAATGCAGTGCCATTGAATTCTGGGACAGAAATACCAAATGGTCCGTTACCTAATATGAAGTAAAACAGGATGAAGCCAATAACCAAAAAACCAATAACCGCGATAATTGGATGAGTGCTTTTTCCATTTGCAATGGAAATGGATGTTAACTTTTTGAATAAGAGGATGGCAATTGCTGCTAATATAACCATTACGCCAATCCAAATTAATGTGTTTTCATGAAGTGTAAACCAAGGAATAGCTGCCCCTCTGTTTGAAAAATAGAAAGAACCGATTGACGACGCATCTTGAATCTTTGGCATTGGCAGGAATACAGCGAAGTTCCAAATGAATATTTGCACTAATAATGGCGTATTTCGGAACACCTCAACATATACAGTTGCCAGGCTGCGAATAAGCCAGTTTGAAGACAATCGGGCAACCCCCATAATTACTCCGAGTACAGATGCAATAATTACTCCAAAAAAAGATACTTTGAGTGTATTTAACAAACCAACAATAATCGCCCGACTATAAGGATCCTCAGGTGTATATGAAATCAGTGATTCTGCAATTGGAAAGGATGCTTTCAGATTCAGAAAATCCAATCCTATCTTCAACCCGATTTGCTCTAATCCAACCTGAACATTACGGACCATTATAGTAATAGCAAATCCGACTATTGCCACAAAAAGAATTTGGATAAGTATCGGCAACACCTTTTTGTTTCTCCATAGAGGCGTTGCTTGTGCCTTTTTGATCTCCACTTTGTATGCCTCCCTTTGCTAAAAGAATAGGCCTGCCAGAAAAGCATCATCAGCAGGCCTTCGGAAAAATGTTATAAACTCTTAAATTTAACGGAAAGGAATAGAGTACTGCAATCCGCCATCACTATATAATGCGTTTTGCCCTCTTTCAAGCTTGAACACAGTGTCTGGTCCAAGATTTTTATTATAGATTTCGCCATAATTGCCGACTTGCTTAATTACTTGGTAAGCAAAATCATTTGATAAGCCAAGCTGTTCTCCTAAATTATTGCCGCCGACACCGAGTAAGCGCTGAATTTCAGGATTTTCGCTTTTCAAGAACTCATCGACATTTTTTGAAGTGATGCCAAACTCTTCTGCCTGAATCGTAGCATAAACAATCCAGCTGACTGCATCCTTCCATTTTTCATCATTATCAAGCACTGCTGGTGCTAACGGCTCTTTAGAGAGAGTAGCATCTAAGATGACATGCGCATCTGGATCTTGTAGCATAGATTGGCGTGAAACCAAACCAGATTTATCTGTAGTCCATGCATCAATTGAGCCTGATTCATATGCAGCGATAACTGCATCTGCATTGTCAAATGTTTGCGGCGTATAGCTTACGCCTGCTGCTTTCATTTGATCCGCAAGATTTAATTCCGTTGTTGTACCTGTTTCCACACCAATTGTTTTTCCCTCTAAATCTTCCAATGCTGTAATTCCGCTGTCTTTTGGAACCATAATCCCTTGACCATCATAGAAAGTGACTGGTGCGAAGCTTAAACCAACTTCTGCATCCCTGTTTGTCGTCCATGTCGAATTACGAATAAGCACATCAACTTCTTTAGATTGCAATGCTGTAAATCGGTCTGTTGCTGACAATGGACGGAATTCTATTTTAGTAGCATCCCCTAGGACACCTGCTGCAATCGCTCTTGCGAAATCAACATCAAATCCAGTGTTTTTTCCGTCAGAATCTATGTATCCAAATCCAGGAAGCGCGTCATTGACTCCCGCCTTCAACGTGCCCCTCTTAATTACCGTATCGAGCATGCTTTGTGATTTTGAATTTTCATCCGCATTATTTGTATTCGATTCCTCTGAGTTGCTGGAGCAGCCGGCTAATGCCAGTACAAGCACTAAAAACATGCTGAAAAATAATGATAGACTCTTTTTCATTCTAGTTCCCCCTATATGTTTTTTATAAAAATATCAGTTTAATTTAAGAGAATATTCCAAAAATTTAATTCATTATTCCAGACTTTCCTAAATTAAAATGATATTCATACCCAAAATCGTTACCTCCAACAATACGTTAAAAGATGTAACACTATTTGTTACTTTTTATTACAACATGGTTTTATTATACCTAAATTCTTGTTGATTACAATTATTTTTTAGAAAGTTTTAACTTTTTAAAAAAATCTTAATAGGAAAACATTATATAGATACAACGAAAAAACCTTGATATACTTAATTTCAGCTAAGCGAAATACTCTATATAGGTGATTGTAATTGTTAGTAAATTATTAGAATCCATTCCTAATAAGGGATAACCTATCATAGTGAATTATCATCAATATTATTCTAGAATATAATAATACTTCAAAATAAATTTAAAAGCTTGTCCAGTCCCCCTCTACACTTTGTTGAATGTTAAGAAAGTTAACATTTAACAAACAAAAAAACAAGCGATTAATTAATCGCTTGTTTTTTTGTCAGGATTCTTCCGAATCCATTGGGTTATAAAGTTTAACATCAGGATTTTTATCCTGGAACCAGCGTAAAGCAAACTCATTTTCAAACAAGAAAGCTTTTTTCCCGTATCTATCTTCAACCAACAAACTTCTGCCGCTTGATAGATTTTCGTTCACTTCTTCATCAACTGTCCATCTGGCAATTTTTGATCCGACATGTTCCATAAGAACATCTACATTATATTCATTTCTCATACGGTGTTCAAACACTTCAAATTGCAGTTGCCCAACTGCACCAAGAAGATAATCCTCCGTTTTTACTGTTTTATACAGCTGAATTGCTCCTTCTTGGACAAGCTGTTGTATCCCTTTGTGGAAATGCTTCTGTTTCATGACGTTTTTCGCAGTTACACGCACGAAAAGCTCTGGTGTAAATTGCGGTAGCTTATCATATTGGAATGTGTTTTTGTTAACTGTCAGTGTGTCGCCAATCTGATAAAATCCTGGATCATATAGTCCAATAATATCTCCGCTCACTGCTTCATTAACAGTACTTCTGTCATCCGCCATAAACTGAGTAGATTGTGCCAGCTTAATCTGCTTTCCTGTCCTTGGCAAGTTAACAGTCAT
>JAPSHL010000133.1 GCA_031179905.1 Bacillus sp. (in: firmicutes)
TTCAACTTAAATGCAAAAATATATATAGTAATGACTCCAGCTACAAACGAAGGAATTGCCAAACCTATATAGTTTATACCTGCAATCAGGTTGTCCCGAATTGTATAAGGTTTTCTTCCAGAAACCATCCCGAAAGTAAAGGCAAGAATATACGTAATAATTAGAGCAGTGATTCCTAAGAAGATTGTATTTGGCAGCCGTTCAGTAATGAGCTCGGCTACATCTATTTTATAGCGGGTTGAAATACCAAAATCCCCTTTAATAAAATCTGTGACCCACCGAAAATATTGGACATACTGCGGATCATTATATCCAAGTTTTTCTCTCATTTCAGCTATGTATTGAGGGTCAGTGTTATTAGGATCAATCTCTCCACTGAGGGAATCCCCTGGCATTAATTTTGCCAGGGAGAATACCACAACAGAAGTAAGGAGCAACATTGGTATCATGCCTAATATTCTTCGCAGTGTATATTTCAACATGTAACTCTCTTCTCCTTATTTTAAAATCTATTATTCTAGTTATTGCTGAATCCACCATTCATTCGGTCTGTTTGTGCCTGATACATCAAAAGTTACACCTTGGACACGCTTATTGAGCGCCATAATTTCATCTAATTCAGCAACTGGGAGTGCCGGTAATTCTTCCATAAATTGTTTCTGCCATTCCACATAAAGTTCTTTGCGCTTTTCTTGATCAGTACCGACAATGCTAACATCTAAAGCGTCATCCAATAATTGATCGCTTTTTTCACTTACCCATCTTGAGTAATTCCATAGAGCATCTGATCTCCACAAACCTGATGGATCAGGATCTGTTCCAGTAGACCAGCCACCGAAGAATACCTCAATGGACTTATCAGCTTTCTCAATTTGGTCATAGTATAGATTAACATCTGTCATGCTAAGTTCTGTTTTCAAGCCGACCTCTTCCCAATACTGAACAATCGCTTGAGCACGAGTCTCAAATGTTGGATTATTTGTTGCGTAATGAGAGAACTTAACAGTAAAAGGATCACCATTTGGATCTTCCCTGAAACCATCGCCATCTACATCTTTATATCCAGCTTCATCTAGCAAAGATTTTGCTTTTTCCGGATCATATTTATATTGCTCTAATTCGCTGTTGTCTGCTGAAATCCAGTGGTTGGATGGAACTGGTGTATTAACAGTCTTCCCTACACCATAGAAGAAGGCTTCATTCCATTCATCTCTATTCATCGCATAGTACATTGCTTGACGAAGTTTTAGATCTTGGTATTTAGGATCATTCATAACGTTTTTGCTTCCATCCCAAGTTCCTAATCTAAAACCAATATAGTAGTAAGATAAACCAGGATATTGTTCAATTTTCACATTATCCAATGCTTCGATATCTGCCTTAATGCTAGGATGGAATGCAGTCATATCTAATGTATTATTTTGCAGTTCACCAATTGTTAAGGAAGGATCGATTACTTTTAAGACAACTCCATCTAAGTGAGGCTTGCCATTGAAGTAATCATCAAATCTTTCAAATTCGACTGATTCTCCTGGAACAATATTTTTAACTTTAAACGGTCCTAACCCAACAGGTTTTGTTCTTACTTGCTCTGAACTTGCCATATCTTTAACAGCAATTCCTTCAAACTCTTTCGCTGGCATTGCATATGTCCACACGTTTTCTAAGTTGTTTACTCTTGCTTTATCAAAGGTAATCTCGATGTTGTAATCATCAATCACCTTGAGTCCTGCAATACTGTCAGCAGAGCCATCATGATAAGCAGGCGCTCCCTCAATTGTTTGAACACTTGAGTATCTCGGTCCATCATAATCTTTATCCGCAAGCGTTTCTAAAGCAAAAACCCAATCATTTACAGTAAGCTCTTCGCCGTTATGCCATTTGACCCCTTCTTTAAAGGTAAATGTGTATACTTTGTTATCATCTGTTTTCCAAGAAGCAATATTTGGTTGAGGCCTAAGATTCTCATCATAGCTTATTAAGCTTTCATCAAAGAAATCAATAACTTCCGCATCTGTTGTATTACTGTAAAAAGACCAGTTAAACAAACCCTCTGGAGCGGAATCAAGTGAGTATACTAGAGTTCCCCCATCCTGTGGTTCTCCTGCTGCATTTGAACCTTCGTTCGTCGATGTTTTCTCTCCTCCGCCACTGCAAGCAGCCAAAAACGCAGATAGGATTAACATCAAAGCAGTTAGTGTCAGCCAATTCTTTTTCATATTGTTTTTCCCCCTTATATACTTTTCTAATATAGATGGCAAGCTACTTTATGTAATGGTTTCACCTCCTTTAAAACAGGCTTTACTTTGCTGCATTCTGACATTGCCGCAGGACATCTTGGATGAAACGGACAACCTGTTGGCGGATTTATTGGACTAGGAACATCTCCGTCTAATATAATTCGCTTCTTTTTCTTTCTAGGATCAGGTTCCGGTATCGCCGAAATTAACGCTTTCGTGTAGGGATGCATGGGCTCTTCATACATGCCTTCTTTATTGGCAATTTCAACTAAATTCCCTAAATACATAACACCAATCTGATCACTCATATGTTTTACCACACTTAAATCATGGGCAATAAATAAAAAAGTCAAATCAAATTCTTTTTGCAATTCCTTAAGCAGATTCAATACTTGGGACTGTACAGACACATCTAATGCGGAAACCGGCTCATCAGCTATTATTAACTTCGGCTTGAGCGCCAGTGCTCTAGCGATGCCTATTCTCTGTCTTTGGCCACCAGAAAACTCATGTGCATACTTGTAATAAGCGTCGGAAGGCAAGCCGACTTTAGTCAATAAATCCATTACCTCTGCTTTCAAATCTTCCTTGGGCTTGTTCTTAAAGTAATTATTTATCGGTTCTGCAATGATATCCCCGACCATTTGCATAGGATTAAGAGAGGCATAAGGGTCTTGAAACACCATTTGCAGATCTTTCCTGATATCTCGCAGCTGTTTTCCTCTTAATTTAGTAATATCCTTATTTCCAAAGAAAATATCACCAGCGTATGGTCGCAAAAAACGGAGTATTGTTCTTCCTGTAGTTGACTTCCCGCAACCTGATTCTCCAACAAGCCCAAATGTTTCTCCTTGCTTGATTTCAAAGGTAATATCGTCTACTGCTTTTACATGGTCTACGGTTTTTCCAAAAAAACCTGATTTTACTGGAAAATACGTTTTTAGTCCTTTGACTTCCAGCAGTATCTCTTTTTCATCCTTTTTTTGATTGATTTCTACTGTCATCACACATTTACTCCTTCCTTCGGTTTGCTTTGATCATAAAGAAGGCAGGAAACTTCATGTCCATCTTCAACGCTCGCTAGAATCGGTGTTATGTATTTGCATTCAGGCATTGCCATAGGACAGCGGTCTGCGAATCGGCAGCCGGTCTCGGGCATGTTTTTCAAGGATGGAACTATTCCGCTGATGGAGCTCAGCAGCTCGACTTCCTCGTCCATTTTTGGAATAGCTTCCAAAAGCAGTTTTGTGTAGGGATGTTTCGGTTCGTAGAACAGTGTATCAACGTCCGTTTTCTCGACAATTTTGCCTGCGTACATGACGATTACTTCATCGCACATTTCGGCAACAACACCTAAATCATGGGTGATTAGAATGACAGACATATCGTTCTCTTCTTGGATTTCTTTCATGAGATCAAGTATTTGGGCTTGAACAGTAACGTCCAGTGCGGTTGTCGGTTCGTCAGCAATTAGAAGCTTTGGCTGGCAAGCAATCGCAATCGCAATCATCACCCTTTGTCGCATCCCGCCTGAAAGCTGATGGGGATATTCATCCACCAGTTTTTCGGGTCTAGATATGCCCACACTTTTCAGTAATTCAATGCTTTTTTGTCTTGCTTGTTTTTTAGTAATATCGTGGTGATTCAACAGTACTTCCATCAATTGAAAGCCTATGGTAAAAACAGGGTTTAACGAGGTCATTGGTTCTTGAAATATCATTGAGATGTCTTTCCCTCTAATGTTGTTTATCTCTTTATCTCCCATTGTTTCTAATTGGATTCCGTCAAAGATTATTTCTCCTGAACGGATTACTCCTGTTCCTTTTGGTAGGAGCTTCATAATAGACAAGCTCAGGACCGATTTCCCGCAGCCTGATTCTCCGACAATACCGACAATTTGGCGCGGCTTTACTTGGAAGGAAACATTATCGACAGCGTTATACAGTTTTCCGTCGATAGAAAAGGAGGTTTCTAAGTTCTTTACCTCCAGCAGATAACTATCTTTTGTTGTAGAAGCATTTCCGTTCATTTTACACCTCTGACATATTGTGATTTTTCTGACATTAAATTCTATTTGTTAAAATACTATTACAGATTTATTTGAATTGCAATATTTTTTTAAATATTGTAATAAGTCTTAATTGTATAGAAAAAGAGAAACCCTATTACACCAAGGTTTCTCTCTATTTTTATGCAGTATTCACAATAAAAATTCTTCGCTTCTCAAATCAAAATATGCTTTTTCAGAAAAACTTTTTTGTTTTCTATATTTAGTAATCATATGAAATCCATAGCAGTAGCCCAGCATATCTGGAAAGCTGCCCAAACCGAATAGTAAGGCATCATGAAGATATTCACTTTTATTGACATCAAGATTTTCTTGCAGATACTTTTTCCAGAAGGTCTCTAATTCCTCTTCTTTATATTTACGGCACCAGTCTGCATTATACTTCTCTCCACAGTGATTTTTAACTGCATGCTCTGCCAGACCCTCCAAAATAATGGAGTCCAGCAAATTGTAATCATCCACATCTTTTTTTTGGTAGTATATTCGGCAAACATGATGATATTCATGAATGAATAAAGCTTCGAGCTCTTTTTCTCCTTCTATATCTCCAATAAAGAGGAATAGCATATCTGGAAAGGACAAACCTGATTTGTTGTCACTGCTTCTGGAAGACTGATTAAAAGGAAATATATAAATAGGAATTTCAGGTCCTTTCCATAATCTTTTGTACTTTAAGTAAAGGCGTTCACACTTCGCCCATACATCTTCTTTAACGAGTACATCATAAATTTCTTTTGTTTTCCTTGATGGCTTATACATACCAAAGTTAGCGAGATGCTGATATACCTTTCTTGATGGCTCCCCATCAAATGAGCCTTTAAGTTCACTGCAAATCGCAACTGGTTTATAAAATTTTTCATCGAGCCATTCTCTCGTATTTACTACCCCAAATCAATTCCCCCTTCCCCTTTTCCAAACTTAGCATAATGGTTAGTTTATGTTTATTGCGTCCAACTGGTGTTCATGCAAAACACCACAGTTGGAGAAACAAAAAACTCCGCACAACAGTGCAGAGAAATATTTAATCATATGCTTCTTTTTCGTTTGTCTACTATCATTTTAAATCCGCAGCCGCAAAGGATGGAATGTTTCAGCCTTTGAATTGGTTGTTTGCAGACAGGGCAAACCTGCTGATTATTTTGTTTATTTCTGTTCGCAATTGCTGCATGTTCCATAGAACTGGAGGTTATGGGAACTAATGTTGAACTTGGATATGGATTGGGCAAATAATTCTACCTCCTTTAATGCTGGATACCATACATCTACCATTTCTCCACAATTGCTGCAGACAATATGATAGTGGTCTTCTTTTTTCCATTCATACTTACTTAAGGACTCTCCAAACTGAATTTCCTTCACTAACCCAATTTCACAAAATAACTTTATATTATTATAGACTGTCGTAATACTCACAGATGGCATGGACTCATTTAACAGCTGATATAAATCCTCTACTGTCCAATGTTTATTTCCTTTTGAAAGAATATTTATAAGTTCATGTCTTTGAGGTGTTAAGCGTATATTTTTCTCCTTTAATGCCTGTATTGCTTTTTCGATACTTAACATATAATCCTCCTTTGCTAAACAAAGCGATGATAAATTGATAATTGGGCTGTCATATTGAGAAAAGACCTGATTTTAAGCAACCGCTTACTTTGTTTTAGGAATAAAGATTTCAATATTATTTATTATACACAAAACTTTTATACTCTATATTTAATTATATACATTTTTTAATTATAGTCAATTTTATTTTATAATAATTATCATTAACCTAAAAAAAGCGGGCTAACCTTTATATTGGTTAGCCCGCTCCCTATTATTGGTATTTTTTAAAGATAATCGTTGCGTTATGTCCGCCGAAGCCTAATGAGTTACTCATTGCCACGTTTACTTCTTGTTTTCTATGGTTGTTTACTACATAGTCCAAATCACAATCAGCATCTGGTGTTTCATAATTGATTGTTGGAGGAATGATACTGTCCTTAATTGCAAGAACGCTGAAGATAGCTTCAACTCCGCCTGCAGCTCCCAGTAAATGCCCTGTCATTGATTTTGTTGAGCTGATTGGTAATTTATAAGCATAATCACCAAATACTTCCTTAATCGCCATCGTCTCAAACTTATCGTTATAAGCTGTGCTTGTTCCATGTGCATTAATGTATGAAACCTCTTCCGGCTTCAAGCCTGCATCATTGATTGCCATTTTCATCGCACGTGCTCCGCCTTCTCCGCCAGGTGCTGGAGAAGTGATGTGGTATGCGTCTCCTGTTGAGCCGTAACCTACGATTTCCGCGTAGATTTTTGCTCCTCTTGCAAGTGCATGCTCTAATTCTTCCAGCACGAGGATACCTGCACCCTCACCGATGACAAATCCATCGCGGTTTGCATCAAACGGTCTGCTTGCTGTTTTTGGATCCGGGTTAGTTGAAAGTGCTGTGTTCGCACAGAAACCTGCAACTGACATTTTTGTGATTGGCGCTTCTGCACCGCCTGTAATCATCGCATCTGCATCACCGCGCTGAATAACCTTAAATGCATCTCCGATAGAGTTTGTTCCTGTTGCACAAGCAGTTACTGTACAGGAGTTAACTCCTCTTGCACCAAGTGTAATGGAAACTTGCCCTGTTGCCATGTCTGGAATAAGCATTGGTACAAAGAACGGACTTACACGCTTATAGCCCCTCTTTTGGAAAATTTCATATTGATTTTCGAATGTTTCCATTCCGCCAATTCCTGAACCAATCCAAACACCGACCCGTGCTGAGTTTTCTTCTGTAATTTGCAAGTCTGAATCCTTCACAGCCATTAAAGAAGCTGCTAGAGCATATTGGGTAAAGCGGTCCATCTTTCTAGCATCTTTCTTTTCCATGAATTCTTCTGGATTGAAGTTATCGATTTCTGCTGCTACCTTCGCAGGATATTCATCTGCATTTATTCTAGTAAGCGGTCCGATGCCAGAAACTCCATTGACGATATTTTCCCATGTTTTTTCAGCATCATTACCAACCGGTGTTACTGCACCAATGCCTGTAACGACTACTCTTCTATTACTCATGATTAAAATCTCCTTTGATTTATTCATACATTAATAATGTTAATATCTATAATTTATCTGCCCCAGCGAAGAGCGATAGCGCCCCATGTCAAGCCGCCGCCGAAGCCTACCATGACGATTAAGTCATCGTCCTTAATCTTGCCTGCCTCAAACTCTTCCACAAGTGAAATCGGAATTGAAGCAGCACTTGTATTTCCATACTTATGAACCGTTTTTGACATCTTCTCTTCTGGTAGGTTCAACCGCTGTCTAGAAGCTTCCATGATACGGATATTCGCCTGATGCGGAATTAGGAAGTCTACATCTTCTTTGGAAAGGCCTGCTTTTTCCAAGACATTTTCGCTGCTTTCCCCCATTTGGCGAACAGCAAATTTAAATACTTCCCTACCGTTCATTTGGATAAAGTCCTCGTCATCCTGGAAAAGATGTTTTCCGCCAGAGCCGTCTGCACCTAGTTCAAAGGAAAGAATACCTCGTCCATCTGACACCTTTCCCAATACGACAGCTCCGCCGCCATCACCAAAGAGCACTGCTGTGTTGCGGTCTTCCCAATTTGTGATTTTAGACAGCTTTTCCACACCAACGACTAACACGTATTTAAAAGCTCCATTATCGATGAATTGTTTTGCTGTGACCATTCCATACATAAAACCGGCACATGCTGCACTTAAATCCATTGCTGCAGCTTTAATACAGCCAAGGCGTTCCTGAAGCATACAAGCAACTGTCGGAAACGGCTGATCTGGTGTGACTGTCGCCACAAGAATCATGTCTATTTCCTCAGGGCTGATGTTTGCATTCTCAATCGCTTTTTTTGCAGCTTCATATGCTATGTCAGATGTATTTGTATTATCATCTGCAATTCTTCTCTCCTCAATGCCTGTGCGTGTACGAATCCATTCATCATTCGTATCCACCATTTTTTCCAAATCAAAATTTGTCAATATTTTTTCAGGCAGTGCACGGCCAAGGCCGATAATTCCTGTACTCAAAGCTGTCAGCTCCTTTAATATGTCCGATTATACTTTATTTGCTTGCAAAATGAAAAATGATAGGCATTTTTCCACGCAATCGTATTCTATATATTATTATCAATTATTATGACTTGGTACTAATTTTATCAAATTTCTCATATAGTATGCAACTTTTTTTCACTTTATAAGCGCCTGTCTAAACAAGTAGCTAAACTTTTTCATAGGATAACTATAAAGAAGCTACTATTGCCTAAAAAAAGGGGGGAACAGCGTTGGAAGAGGATATCCAAAACGGCTATGAAGAACAGGATGACAATGAGAAAGCAGCGGAGGAAGATTATTATTATGACTTCATGCTCGGCCGGAAGGTATATCGACAGAAACAGCATGAAGCCATACACAAAAGAAGGGAAAGAATTAGAGGGGATTCCTGGATTTTAGGGCAGCATGGCAGAAATGAGCGCGGGGATAATTCGGAACAAACAGAGGATAATAACGCCGTGACGAAATTTTTGGACGAAATAGACATGAATTTAGTTTTTAGTAATATTGAGCTTTTTATGAGTTCAACTAATGAGCTGAAGCCGCTGATAAACAAAGTCAAGCCATTATTAAAAAAATGGATGGACTAACATTATAAAGAAGCTCCTGCTGGAGAGAAAAAGCTTGCATCTCCTTCAAAAGTGTAATATGCAAGCTTTTTATCATTGTTTATCAGGAAATTTGCCTGTCTCTTTATACTGCTTGATTTCCTTATTGATTTTCTGAATAAATGCATGATCTATATTAGGACTGAACTTTCCTAAAGTGATGACATTTTCCTTCATGCCGTAGGATATGTCGCCAGATACGAGCTTGCCATCATTGAATTCACCAGCAAGTATATCAAACATTCTAGATACATCTTGGATGGTGCTTGTCAAAACGGTCATTCTGCCTAAATCCGACTGTTCAGAAACATAACCAATTGCATAAAGCCCTTTTGCCTTCACTTGTTCAATTATATCGATATTAAAACCGTCACCTGCAGGATAAATAACATCTGCATCTTTAGATATTGCCGTATCGAGATGCTTCAGCGCCTGTTCGCGATTATCCCAGCCCTGTACAAGTAGAGTAATGACCTTGACATTTTTGTTCTCATACATAGCTCCGTCTTTGAACCCTTGTATCTCAGGTTGCCAGTCAAACGCTCCGATAACTGAGACTGTATTTGTCTTTGTCATATGGCCTGCGACCATTCCACCAAAAAAGCCCATCGCATAGCCGGCAAACGAGGCGCTTGTCGTATTTTCGTTTTTAGCGCTCCCGTTAAAGCTGATAAAATGAATGTCAGGATATTTC
>JAPSHL010000012.1 GCA_031179905.1 Bacillus sp. (in: firmicutes)
AGATTAGCTCATTTGCTAAACTCTAGCTTTTTGTTACTTGTTTTTGTTTCTATAACGAAAGTTATAAAAACGATTATTGTTGACGTTTTGTTTGTTCAGTTTTCAAAGAGCAATTTAATGTTGCTATCAGAAGCAACTTTTATATATTAACATACTAATCTATACAAGTCAACAGGAATTTCAAAAGTTTTTGTTGGAACTTTTTTCTGTTTTGCTGACTTGTATGATTATAACAACATAAATTATTGCGTGCAATACTTTTTTTAAAAAAACATAAAAAAACTCTAAGTTCAGCTGTTTTGAAGGATTTCTTCAATATAAAGATGCCTGTTTTTTTCAAGATCCAGCAACAATTGATCCTCTGTAATCTTTACAAGCGGTCTTGTAGCAGTTTTACCTTCGATAAAGACAATCTCAGCTTTTTGTCCGTTAGAAAGCCTGACGGTACTTCCTATTGTATATTGGATAATACTGCTGCTTAAAGCCTTTAGGACTACATGATCAAACTTTCCAAAATAGTCTTGCTGCAGCCTTTCTAACACTTTAAAAGGAGATTGTTTGCTTCTGTAAAGTCTTTGGGAGGTCATAGCATGAAAAGTATCTGAAACAGCAATAATTTTTGCATATGGATGTATTTTACTGTCTCCATTACCTAACGGATAACCGCTTCCATCAAGTCTTTCATGATGCTGCAAGATAGCAAGCCTTGTTTCCTTTTTTAAGAGAGTATGTTCTGGCAGCATTTGCAGACTATAACTTGTATGTTTTTTAACTTCCTCAAATTCTTCCTCTGTTAAAGGTTCTTCCTTTATAATTAAACTAGACGGTATTTTTGACATTCCTGCATCACTTAAACAGCCAGCCATAGCTATCTGGACAATGTCCCCTTTGCTATAGTCCATCCTTTTTGCAATAAGTGCACTAATAACACCTACTGCAACAGAATGCTGATATATATATTCTTGCTTATTAGATAAATGATACAGAGAAAAAACTTCCTTGCTATACTGTTCTAAATTCTCTAATAGCGGCAGCAATATTGCACGGACTGCAGGGATGCTTAACGGTATACCTGACTGCCAGGAACGAAATTCTTTTTTATATTGATTTACAGCATGAAGAAATTTATCAAAAAAACTAGCTTCAATCTTTTTTATTCCTGCAAAATCTGTTTCCTCCAAATTATCAAGAAGGTTTCCATCAATTTGAGTATTTTCAATCTCTACCTTTTTAATTTGAAATGATTTAAGAATATCTATATGTTCATCTGTCAAAACAGTTTTTGATGTTATAATTGGTCTATTCGTCATACTGAAAACATCTTCTGTTAAGATGCATCCAGCCGTTAAACGATCAACACTTATATTCATGTATTACTCCACCCTCACAAGGACTTTTATACTATATTCTACTTTATTTTTTATCGGAAAGATAACTTTATTTTTTAATAAGACACTGTTTAATTGACAATTTTGGCATTATTATAATTCATTTTTCCTATAAAAATCATTTCTATCTGAAGCTGCAAAATAAGTTATAGCATAAAAAAGAAGCTGCCTTTGGCAGCTCCTTTTTTTATTCCTCTGTTTCAGCAGCATCAGATGCTATGCTATCATCCGCTGTCTCTTCAGTCATTTCTGCTTCATCTTCTTCTTCTTCTTTTTCTACTTTAGCGACGGTTGCTACAAACTCGCTTTCGCTTTCGTTAAGCTTAATCAGCTTTACACCTTGTGTGCTTCTGCCCATTGATGAAATATCGCCAACTGCCATACGGATTAAGACACCACCAGTAGTAATTAGCATCAAGTCTTCCTCACCAGTTACTGCCTTCATGGAAACTAATGGTCCATTTTTGTCAGTAATATTGCAAGTTTTGATACCTTTTCCGCCTCTTCCTTGGATTCTATATTCCTCTGCAGGTGTTCTTTTTCCGTAACCATTCTTCGTTACGATTAGAATTTCTGAATCTTCTTCCAAAACTTCCATTCCTACAACTTCATCATTGGAGGAAAGGGTAATTCCTTTTACACCAGTAGCAGTTCGTCCCATAGAGCGTACATCAGTTTCTGGGAAACGGATAAGCAGTCCGTTTCTAGTACCAATGATAATTTCCTTGTTGCCATCTGTGAGACGTACAGAAATTAGTTCATCTCCATCCCTTAAGTTAACAGCAATCAGCCCATTGTTCCTGATATTTGCAAAGGATGATAACGGAGAACGTTTTGATATACCTTCCTTAGTTGTGAAGAATAGGAACCAATCATCGACAAATTCCGATACTGGAATAATAGCATTCACCCATTCACCCTTCTCTACTCCGAGCAGGTTAATGATCGGTATACCTTTAGCTGTACGGCTGAATTCAGGGATTTCATATCCTTTAAGGCGATAAACCTTCCCTTTATTCGTAAAGAACAAAATTGTATCATGTGTCGAAGTTGTGCTTAGCTGTTCCACAAAGTCATCTTCGTTTGTACCCATTCCTTGAATACCACGACCGCCCCGTTTTTGGGCACGGTAAGTAGATGCAGGCAGTCTCTTGATATAACCGTTATGGGTTAGTGTGATGATGATATTCTCTTCTGGAATTAAATCTTCATCTTCTATATTTTCAATCCCGCCTGCTACAATTTCTGTACGGCGCTTATCGTTGAAACGCTCTTTAACTTCAGCTAGCTCTTCACGGATAATATCAAGAAGCTTTTCTTCATCAGCTAAGATTGACTTCAGCTCTTGAATTAATGCAACTAATTCTTTATATTCTTCCTCTATTTTTTCTCTTTCAAGTCCAGTCAATCTTTGCAGACGCATGTCCAGGATAGCCTGAGCTTGCTTTTCTGACAAACTGAAATTGCTCATCAATCCTTCTCTGGCAATATCCGTTGTTCTAGAACCGCGAATTAAAGCAATTACTTCATCTAAATGATCAAGTGCAATACGCAAACCCTCTAGTATATGAGCACGTGCTTCTGCTTTTCTTAATTCAAATTCAGTACGGCGGCGGATAATAACCTTTTGATGATCCAAATAATAGACGAGGCATTGTTTTAAATTAAGAACTTTAGGTTGTCCATCCACAAGCGCCAGCAAGTTAATTCCAAAGCTTGTCTGCATTGCCGTATGTTTATACAAGTTATTCAGCAGTACATTAGCATTTGCATCTTTACGGACTTCAATTACAACCCGCATTCCATTACGATCAGATTCATCTCTCAAGTCTGTTATACCATCAATTTTCTTATCCCTTACCAATTCAGCAATCCGCTCTACTAAGCGAGCTTTATTAACTTGATAAGGAATTTCTTTAACGATAATAACTTCTTTTCCATTCGGCTTTACTTCAATATCCACTTTGGCTCTAACGATGATGGACCCTCTGCCTGTTTCATAAGCTTTTCTGATTCCAGATCTTCCGACGATCATCCCGCTTGTAGGAAAGTCAGGACCAGGTATGATCTCCATCAATTCAGGAATTGTTATATCAGAGTTTCTGCTGACAGCCAAAACACCATCAATGACCTCTCCCAACTGGTGCGGCGGGATGTTTGTGGCCATACCAACTGCAATCCCGCTTGTTCCGTTTACCAAAAGATTTGGAAAACGAGACGGTAAAACAACAGGTTCTTTTTCTTCCCCATCGAAGTTTTCCGTGTAGTCAATTGTATCCTTGTTGATATCTCTTAACAGCTCCATTGCTATCTTGGACATTCTTGCTTCCGTATAACGCATCGCAGCAGCAGAATCGCCATCTACCGAACCAAAGTTACCATGGCCATCTACCAACATGTAACGGTAGTTAAAATCCTGCGCCATACGTACCATTGTTTCATATACAGCACTATCACCGTGGGGATGGTACTTACCAATTACTTCCCCAACAATACGAGCAGATTTTTTAAAAGGCTTGTCAGAATGCATACCTAAATCATGCATAGCATATAATATGCGGCGATGAACCGGTTTTAGCCCGTCCCGGACATCTGGAAGTGCACGGGAAACAATGACACTCATTGCATAATCCAAGAAGGATGTACGCATTTCCTTGCTTATATTTATTTCTTTAATTTGAGAATTCGGCATATCAGCCATATAGGAACCTCCTTAAGCAAAGCGCAAGGTGCTAAATCTCCTTTAGCACCATAGTCATTCTTTTGCATTTATCTTAAACATCCAGGTTTTTAACATATACCGCATTTTCTTCAATAAAGTTTCTGCGCGGCTCTACTTTATCACCCATCAGCATTTCAAATGTTTCATCTGCTTCAATCGCATCATCCAAGCTTACCTGCAGCAATACTCTTGTAGAAGGATCCATTGTTGTATCCCACAGCTGCTCTGCATTCATTTCTCCTAGACCTTTATAGCGTTGGATATTTGGTTTTGGTGATGCAGGCAATTTTCCAAGCACCTCAGCCAATTGGCGATCGTTATAAGCATACTCGAGTTTTTTCCCTTGTTTGACACTGTACAGCGGTGGTTGAGCAATATAAATATATCCTGCTTCTACAATCTTTCTCATATAGCGGTAGAAGAACGTGAGCAGAAGTGTCCGTATATGCGCCCCATCGACGTCCGCATCTGTCATAATAACAACCTTATGATATCTAGCCTTGGAGATATCGTAATCTTCTCCAATTCCAGTACCAATAGCAGTAATCATAGAACGAACCTCATTATTGGACAGTATCCGGTCTAATCTAGCCTTTTCAACATTAAGGATTTTCCCTCTTAACGGCAGAATCGCTTGGAAGTGTCGATCTCTTCCCGATTTAGCTGATCCACCGGCAGAATCACCCTCAACTATGAACAATTCACTTATTGCTGGGTCTTTTGATGAGCAATCTGCTAATTTCCCTGGTAAGCTTGAGACTTCGAGAGCACTCTTCCTTCTCGTCAATTCCCTTGCCTTTTTAGCAGCGATTCTAGCTCTCAATGCCATTTGGCCCTTGTCAACAATCTTCCTTGCAACAGAAGGGTTCTCAAGCAGGAATTTCTCAAAATGTTCTGCAAAGATTGTATCAGTGATTGTCCGAACTTCTGAGTTCCCTAGTTTTGTCTTTGTTTGTCCTTCGAATTGCGGATCGGGATGCTTAATTGAGACAATAGCAACAATCCCTTCCCTGACATCCTCTCCAGAAAGGTTTGCTTCAGAATCCTTGAGAACACCATTTTTCCTTGCATAGTCATTAATTGCTCGAGTCAATGCAGTTTTAAAGCCGGATTCATGTGTACCGCCTTCATGTGTGTTGATGTTGTTGGCAAACGAGAAAATGTTTCCTGTATAACCATCGTTATATTGGAGTGAAACTTCGACAGTAATGCCGTCTTTTTCTCCTTCAATATAGATTGGCTCTTCAAACAACACTTCTTTATTGCGGTTTAGATGCTCCACGTAAGACTTTATTCCGCCTTCATAGTGGTATTCCTTGCTCTTCTCCATACCTTCTCTTGTATCTTCTATCGTGATTTTAATATTACGATTCAAGAAGGCTAACTCTCTGATTCTGTTCGCCAATGTTTCATAGTCATACTCGAGAGTTTCCTTAAAGATTTCACCATCTGGCTTAAATCTTGTAGTAGTTCCTGTGACGTCTGACTCTCCTATAATTTCAAGGTCTGCCTGAGGCACCCCTTTTTTAAACTGTTGGTAATAGATATTGCCGTCCCGGTGAACAAAGACTTCCAATACGGATGAAAGGGCGTTAACAACAGAAGCACCTACACCATGAAGACCTCCGGATACTTTGTAACCACCACCGCCAAACTTACCGCCGGCATGCAGAACAGTCATGATTACCTCGACTGCCGGTCTTCCCATCTTCTCATGAATTCCAACTGGGATTCCGCGTCCATTATCCTTGACCGTAATACTGTTGTCCTTTTCTATAGTTACATTGATTTCATCACAGAAACCCGCTAGTGCTTCATCAATACTATTATCTACAATTTCCCATACAAGATGGTGCAAGCCTTTTCCACTTGTTGAACCAATATACATCCCTGGTCGTTTGCGGACAGCTTCTAACCCCTCAAGTACCTGTATCTGACTTTCATCATATGATTGCTGCTCCATTGGATCATGTTCCATTGACATATTGATCACCTTACTTTCTATTGACATCAAAAAATTTACTCTTTGCTACCCTATTTGACCTAATACCTCTAATACTCCTGAGCTGTTAGTCTGTATGATCGCCTTTTTAATGTATTGGAAGCAATCGGAGAATAATAAATGGCATCTTTTGTAATAACAATAGATTTATAAGCTTTACTGTCGCCACTTACCACTGTCTCTTTTTGCGTATTTAAAAATTCAGTTGTAATCTCAGAGGAACCAATTGTTTGTTTATCTAAAATTGTAATGATATCTACAGTTCTTATAAGTACATTTTCACCAATATGAACGTACACTTTTTCACCTCAAAGCTATTGAATCTTTTTCATCGTTCCTGCTTCCACCTGGAATGTGGATGCTTCTTTTAATGTTTGATGATCAATTCCATCCACATTCGTAGTCGTCACGAATGTCTGTACCTTTCCCTGGATGGTATTCAAAAGGTGAGATTGACGATAATCATCTAATTCAGAAAGCACATCATCTAATAGTAGGATAGGATACTCGCGGATTTCCGCATGTATGAGTTCGATTTCTGCCATTTTTATTGAAAGTGCTGTAGTTCTTTGCTGACCTTGTGAACCAAAAGTTTGAACATCTCTTCCATTAACAAAAAACAATAAATCATCTCGGTGAGGACCGAATAAGGTCATGCCTCGGTCAATCTCTCTTTTTTTGACATTGGTAAACTTTTCTTCGTATACTCTTCTCATTTTCGACAAATCTAGTTCTTCTGATACATCTGCCGAAGCTTTATACTGAATTTCCAATGTCTCCAGTCCTCTTGAAATTCCTTTATGAATTGGGATTGCCCAATTTTCCAGAAGTTCCAGGAACTCAAAGCGCTTTGATACTATCTTCACTGCCATATCAATGAACTGTTCTGTCAGTATGTCAAGCATAGTATGATCTGACTGTTTATTCATCTGCAGTTGTTTTAAGTATGTGTTCCGCTGCTGCAATATCTTTTGGTATTGACTCATATCGTGCAAGTAAACAGGTGAAATTTGCCCAATCTCCATATCAATAAATCTTCTTCTAATCTGGGGACTACCCTTAACAAGATTAAGGTCTTCCGGTGCAAACATTACAACATTCATATTGCCGATGTACTGGCTTAACTTCCGTTGCTCAATATGATTGTACTTAGCCTTTTTTCCTTTTTTAGACACAACTAATTGCATGGGTAGCTGCCCATGTGTTTTTTTTAATCTACCTTCTATTTTAGCATACTCTGAGTCCCAGCGAATAAGATCTTTATCATTTGAAGTTCGATGAGATTTTGCCATCGCCAAAACATAGATGGATTCCATCACATTTGTTTTGCCTTGTGCATTTTCCCCCAGAATGACATTTACTTTATTCTCAAATGCAACTTCCAGATGCTCATAATTACGGTAATTCCTCAATTGCAGTTGCTCAATAAACATAAGGGATCATCCTTTTTTTTACAGAACTGTAAATGTACCAATAGAAGGAATTTCAATCTGGTCGCCTGCCCTTAATTTTCTGCCTCTGCGCTGATCTAGTTCTCCATTGACAAATACTTCATGTTCACTTAGAAACCACTTCGCCATTCCCCCAGATTGAATGATATCTGCAAGTTTTAAAAATTGGCCTAATGTTATATATTCCGTATCAATTTTAATTTGATTGTTCATGTTTTCACTCTTTCAAGTTTAATCGTATCTCTTTATTTTACTAAATTTATCAAGGATACACAAAGGAAACTGAAATATTTCTATAAATTAGTAGTATTCAGCACATTTATTAAGAGGTTTTAACGATATTTTAAAGATAAAATTTTTGTTCGGAAAAAATTATTCATAAAACTAGATTCTCCAAAATATATTATTCATGAAGGAAAATAGGATGCCCCTTTGGGACACCCTATAAGCTTTAGTCAGCTTTTAATATGTTCTGACTGGAAGGATAAGCTGAAGAATAGAATCATCATTTAACGGATTTATCACGAACGGACGCATAGCACCAGTGAAGTTAATTTTAACCTCCGTTCCTTCCAAAGCTTTTAAAGCATCCATCATATATTTGGCACTAAAAGATATTTTTAGTTCTTCACCTTGTATCGACTCACCGACAAGTTCCTCAACAACTTTACCAATTTCAGGTGTGAAGGAAGATATTTCAATTACATCCTGTCCGATAGTTGAGAATTTAACGACATTGTTCCGTCCTTCCCTTGCAAGCAAAGAAGCACGATCAATTGCCTGTAGGAATTCTTTTGCGTTTACAACAATCTCCGTCTTGCTTTCTGTCGGAATTAGACGATTTGTATCGGGATAATTCCCTTCAAGCAGACGAGAGAAGAATAATATATGCTTCGCCTTGAAAAGAATTTGATTTTCTGTAACGACAATTTCAACAGGTTCATTATGATCATCTAAAATACGGTTCAATTCATTCAGACTTTTTCCTGGAATAATAATATTAAAGGACTGTTCTGTGTTCGAATCAATCCTCGCCTTTCTTAACGCAAGACGATGGCTATCTGTTGCAATACAGATTAAGTCGTTATTTTCAATCTTCCAGTTTACACCTGTCAACACCGGGCGTGTTTCTGAGGTGGACACTGCAAAAACTGTTTGCTTAATAATGTTTTTTAGCAGGTCTGTTGGAATTTTAAAGATATTTTCTTCTGATATTTGCGGTAAATGTGGATATTCTTCAGAATCCAGACCATTTAAGTTAAATTCGGATTTTCCTGAACGAATTACTGTTTGCAAGTTATCTACTTCAAGCTCAACTTGACTTGTAGGCAGCTTCTTAACGATTTCACTGAAGAACTTAGCTTGCAGTACTATAGATCCTGGGCGCTGAATTTCGGCAATTACTGTGTCATTTTCCTCTTTAGGAATAAATGATTCAATAGAGATATCAGAATCACTTCCTGTTAACGTAACACCTTCCTCTGTTGCTACGATTTTTATCCCTGTCAAAATAGGAATTGTTGTTCTGCTTGTTATTGCTTTCATTACGTCTTGCACACTTTGTACAAGATTTTCTTTTTGGATGATAAATTTCATTAATTGATCCTCCGATATTTTTAATTTTTTATTGCGTTTTTATAATAATAATTTCTTTTAAAAGATCGTAGTACTAGTAGTAGGCCCTGTTAATTTGTGAATAACTCACTTTTTCATAGGAAACACAGTCTATCCACATGTGGATAGACTGTGTCTAAGTCAAGCCAAGTTATGCACATTATTCAGCTTTATACTTTTAGCAGCTCATGGATTTCTTTGAGCTGTTTTTGCAGAAGAGAATCAGATACCAGCAGCTTTGAGATTTTTTCGTGTGCATGGATAACTGTCGTATGGTCTCTTCCGCCGAATTCTTCACCGATTTTCGGAAGGGAAAAGTCTGTTAGTTCACGTGACAAGTACATGGCAATCTGTCTAGGAAAAGCAATCGATTTCGTTCTTTTTTTAGCTTTGAAATCCTCTAGTTTTACACTGAAATGTTCTCCGACCACTTTTTGAATATCATGTATTGTGATGACGCGCGGCTTAGAGCTAGGGACAATATCTTTTAATGCTTCTGCCGCAAGATCTGCATTAATGTCTTTATTGATTAAGGAGGAATATGCAACAACTCTTATAAGTGCACCTTCTAATTCACGAATGTTGGAATCGATTTGATTCGCGATATAAAGCATGACTTCATTAGGAATATCTAACCCATCTGCTTTTGCCTTCTTTCTAAGAATGGCAATCCTTGTCTCTAAATCAGGCGGAGTTATATCCGTTATAAGTCCCCATTCAAACCGTGAACGAAGCCTGTCTTCCAATGTCGGAATCTCCTTTGGAGGCCTGTCACTGGAGATAATAATTTGTTTGCTTTCCTCATGTAAGGTATTAAAAGTATGGAAAAATTCCTCTTGAGTCGATTCTTTTCCAGCAAGGAACTGAATATCATCTATGAGAAGCACATCCACATTCCGGTATTTGTCGCGGAATTCAGCGCCTTTATTGTCTCTAATACTATTAATGAACTCATTTGTAAACTTTTCTGAAGATAAATAAACGACCTTTGCTGAAGGATTATGATCTAAAACATAATGCCCAATTGCATGCATTAAGTGAGTTTTTCCAAGACCTACACCCCCGTAAATAAAAAGCGGGTTATAAGCTTTAGCAGGAGCTTCTGCAACTGCTAAAGAAGCAGCATGTGCGAAGCGGTTTCCTGAACCAATTACAAATGTATCAAAGGTATATTTAGAATTCAGTATTGTCTGTTCGGTTGTTTCTTCTTCTTTTTTCTTTTGTTTAGAGGAGATTTGAAGATCAAATTCTTCCTCTTTTTGGTTTTGAGGAATTATAAACTTTACACCAAGTTCTTCACCAGTTATTTCTTCAAGAATATCCGAAATAAGCTGGGAATATCGTTCTTCCAACCAGTCTCGAGCAAATTCATTAGGAGCTGTTATGATTAGGCTGTCTCCTTGAAGGGCGTGAGCCTTCGTTGCTTTTAGCCATGTATCAAAGCTAGGTTTGCTGATTTTTTTTTCAATATTGCTTAATGCTTTATTCCATAGATCCGCAATATTTTCCAACCATTTTCCCTCCTTTTCCTTTTTATTTGCGTGCCGAAAAGAACAGATTCCTAAAAAAGAGCAGAATCTGCCAATATATAAATAATGATCTGTGGAAAAAATATATAATAAGGAAGTAAAGTAGCATTTCGACAGTATCCACTATTTGTGGACAACTCTTTTAAGAGGTGTCTAATAAGCTGTCCACATTTTATCCACACTCTGTGGATAAAAGAGTTATACACAGAAATTATTCAAATGTGAAAACAAAACTATAATATCAAAAATTCACAATAACTGCAATGGTTTTTCATATCTTATCCACAAGCGGAACAATATGTTGATAATAAATGTCCACAGGTTATTAGTTTGTTTAAAACCTGTAAATAAGTATTGTGGATAGTGAAAAAAATGTCGAAAATTTATCCACAGGCTCGAAAGCTGTCATTTAAGTACTAAATAAGGGCAAATCGAAAAGTGTAAAAATCTATTTTAGAGAAGGGAAAAGTGACAGCATATTGACAAAGGGCCATGTATTCCTTATTATTACTATTCAGAAAGAAATATAGTATGTAGCATATGTTTTACAGGAGATTTCCGATGTTATAGAACATAAAACAAAAAAACTTGTTTTAGCAAAACAGGGATATATAAATAGAAAATAAATGAATGGTTGACAATCAATCAGCTATGTTTATATAATTGTAAGGACTGTCTGTAACAGCTATTCCTCAGGGAGGTGTCATATACAATGAAAAGAACTTTTCAACCAAATAAACGTAAAAGAAGTAAAGTTCACGGATTCCGCAGCCGCATGAGCAGTCCAAATGGACGTAATGTTTTAGCTCGTCGTCGACGCAAAGGAAGAAAAGTATTATCAGCTTAGGCCACTGAAACGTCAGTGGTCTTTTTTTCGATAAAGGGAATAAAGTTAAGGGCTCTTAGAATAAATTGTAAGAGCCCATACTATAATGGAAATATAAGCTCCTGGTTTTGAAGCAAAGGATGTTTCTATGTTGGAAGGTACATAAATAATATAGAATCGGAAAGTATGGAATAAATAAGGAGTAATCTGATTTGAAGAAAGAATATCGTATAAAAAAAAGTAAAGAGTTCCAAGAAGCATTTAAAAAGGGACAATCATTCGGCAATAGGCAGTTTGTTGTTTATAAGTATGAAAAAAGCGGACAAGCTCATTTCAGAATAGGACTCTCTGTCAGCAAGAAGATAGGAAATGCCGTCATGAGAAATAAAATTAAACGATATATTAGGCAGATTTTCTTGGAAATCGGGGATCTTGTGGAAAATGAAGCGGATTATGTCATTATTGCTAGAAAACCTCTAGCGGAAATGGATTATGAGGAAACAAAAAAAAGCCTTCTCCATGTTCTCAAAATAGCAAAGGTATTAAAAAGAAAGATTCATTGAAAATTCAAGTTAAGCGTTTCCTATATTAACGAAATTAGGATACAATGAAGCCAGAAGCTAATTTTGGCTCTATTATCTATTAACAGGAGGATTTTACGGTTGAAGAAAAAATTAATGTTGCTATTTGGTCTATTATTCTTAGTGACTATCTTGGCTGGATGTACTGAATTCAATCAGCCAATCACTTCAGAAAGTGACGGCTTTTGGAATGAATATATTGTTTATCCACTATCGCAGCTCATTATTAAAACAGCAGAACTTGCTGGCGGAAGCTTCGGCATATCTATCATTATTGTAACGATACTAGTTCGACTTGTTATCTTGCCGTTAATGATTAAGCAAACAAAAAACAGTAAAGCCATGCAGGCCGTCCAGCCGGAAATGGAAGCATTAAGAAAAAAATACAGTTCTAAAGATCAAAAAACACAACAAAAGCTCCAAGAAGAAACAATGAAGCTTTTCCAGGAAAATAAAGTGAATCCATTGGCAGGATGTTTCCCATTAATCGTCCAAATGCCAATTTTAATCGGTTTCTATCATGCGATTTCACGCACAAGGGAAATTGCTCAGCATGAATTTTTATGGTTTAACTTGGGACAGCCAGATCCATTCTATCTGCTTCCTATCATTGCAGGGATTACGACTTTCATTCAAACGAAAATGACGATGGCAGGGACTGCAAACCAGAACCCGCAAATGGTTATGATGCTTTGGATTATGCCTATTATGATCTTAGTATTTGCAATTAATTTCCCGGCAGCATTGTCATTATATTGGGTTGTAGGTAATATTTTCACAATTATCCAAACGTATTTCATTAAAGGTCCAGAGTTGAAAAAGTCTGGTCAAACAGGAAAATTGGAGGGAGCCAAAAAGTGAGAGAAGTAACTGCTACAGGACATTCTGTCGAAGCAGCAGTGGAATCAGCTTTAGCTCAGCTTAAGACAACAAAGAACCAAGCCGAAATCATTGTTGTTGATAAAGGAAAAAAAGGCTTTTTAGGAATTTGGGCCCGCTCGGCTACTGTAACTGTGAGGAAGCTGGAGACGCCTCTAGAGTCAGCGGAGCAATTTTTGCAGGATATATGCTTCCAAATGGGAGTCAAAGCATCTATTATGGCAAAAAAATCTGGCAGAAATATCTTTTTTGAGCTTAAAGGAGATAATATCGCCATTTTAATCGGAAAACGAGGTCAGACGCTCAACTCGCTACAGTATTTAACGCAATTGGTCATTAATAAGAACTCCAATGAATACTTGAGGGTAACGCTGGACGCTGAGGGCTACCGGGAAAGAAGAAAGCAATCCCTTATTCAGCTTGCAGAAAGAACGGCCCATAAAGCCCTAAAGCTTGGCAAAGAAATTTCTTTGGAGCCGATGTCGTCAAATGAAAGAAAGATCATTCATAATGCATTGACAGGCATTAAAAGCATAAGCACCTATTCATCAGGTGAGGATGCTTTCAGGCATATTATCATATCTCCAGAAAAAAAGTCTGAACAAAATGCGCGTAAGTAAAAAAAGGCAATCCCTAATTCAAGGGATTGTCTTTTTTTGTTCTTCTTACTTTAACATTCTGCAAATTTCCCTCAAAAAATTACCCAGCATTTAGTTTTAAAGAGTCAATTCGGCAAAAAAGCCAGTAAATCAGTGAATTATTTGTCTGAACAGCGCTATTTTTGGTGCGTTTTATTGTTATTCACATGTGGATAAGATAAAATGGTAATAATGATGAATAGTAATGTGGATAAGTGTGCGGATTTTTTTCTTTTTTTAAAGTTGTGGATATGATAATCTAATCTATTGTAACAATTGAAATAGTTGTTGATAAGTTGACGTCAATATTTATATAAATAGATTTTTAATGAATTGAGGTGACAGCATGGAACTAGATACTATTGCGGCAATCTCCACACCAATGGGAGAGGGAGCGATTGCGATTGTAAGAATGAGTGGTCCAGACTCATTTACTATTGCAGATAAGGTTTTTAAAAGTATTGGAAATAAAAAAATAAGAGAAGTAGCGAGTCATACGATACATTATGGACATATCATTGATCCAACTACGAATGAAACAGTTGAAGAGGTAATGGTTTCTGTAATGAAAGGACCAAAAACCTTCACTAAAGAGGATGTTATCGAAATCAACTGTCATGGCGGGATGGCTTCTGTAAATCGTTTACTTCAACTGCTTGTAACAAACGGAGCAAGACTTGCTGAACCAGGTGAATTCACGAAAAGGGCATTCCTTAATGGAAGAATTGACCTGTCACAAGCAGAAGCAGTCATGGACTTGATCAGGGCAAAAACAGATAAGGCGATGAATGTGGCACTTGGACAAATGGAAGGAAGACTTTCAAAGCTGATTAGAACGTTGAGACAAGAAATATTAGAAACACTTGCTCAAGTTGAAGTTAATATCGATTATCCGGAATATGATGATGTGGAAGAAATGACACATCAACTCATGATGGATAAATCTCGGTTTGTACAGGGAGAGATAAAGAAACTTCTGCAGACCTCCCAACAAGGGAAAATATTAAGAGAAGGACTGTCAACGGTTATTGTCGGACGTCCTAATGTAGGAAAATCTTCGCTGCTGAACAGTTTGGTTCAGGATAATAAGGCAATCGTTACTGATATTCCTGGGACAACTAGAGATGTTATTGAGGAATATGTAAATGTGCGCGGTGTTCCTCTTCGCCTATTAGATACGGCGGGTATTCGTGAAACAGAAGACATTGTTGAAAGAATTGGTGTCGAAAAGTCCAGGAAGGTTCTAAAGGAAGCGGACCTTATTTTACTTGTACTCAATTACTCAGACGACTTGACGGAAGAGGATATCAAATTGTTTAAAGCGGTTGAGGGAATGGATTATATTGTGATTGTTAATAAGACTGACCTTCCGCAGAAAATTGACATGGACCGTATCAAAGAATTATCAGCAAATCAAAAAATGGTCACGACTTCTTTATTGCAGGATAAAGGTATTAACCAGCTTGAAGAGGCAATTTCCAGCCTGTTTTTTGAAGGTGTGATCGAAGCAAGTGATATGACGTATGTGTCCAATACAAGACATATCTCCCTTTTGAACCAAGCGCTTCAGTCAATCAATGAAGCCATTTCAGGAGTGGAAATGGGAACCCCAATTGATATAGTCCAAATAGATTTGACTAGAACTTGGGAGCTGCTGGGTGAAATCATTGGTGATAGTGTACACGAAAGCCTGATTGACCAGTTGTTCTCCCAATTTTGCTTAGGTAAATAAAAGAAGTTATTATTTTTGTACTAAATGAGATACAGTTAGGAGGCACCATGATGCAGTACGAAGCAGGAAATTATGATGTCATTGTGATTGGAGCAGGACATGCTGGCTGTGAAGCAGGACTTGCTGCCGCAAGATTAGGCGCCAATACATTGATGTTAACAATAAATCTAGATATGGTTGCTTTTATGCCTTGTAACCCTTCTGTAGGGGGGCCAGCTAAAGGAATCGTCGTTAGGGAAATTGACGCACTTGGCGGAGAAATGGGAAAAAATATCGACAAGACCTATATTCAAATGAGAATGTTGAATACAGGGAAAGGGCCAGCTGTCAGGGCTCTTCGCGCACAGGCTGACAAATATATGTATCAGCATGAAATGAAAAAAACATTGGAAAACCAGCCGAACTTAACCTTGGTTCAAGGCATGGTTGAACAGCTTATTGTGGAAGACAATACAGTAAAAGGTGTTATAACGAAAACAGGAGCTACTTATACTGCCAAGACAGTTGTAGTAACAACTGGGACATATTTACGCGGTGAAATTATTCTGGGAGAGCTCAAGTATTCAAGCGGTCCGAATAACCAGCAACCATCGATTCGCCTTTCTGAACATTTGCAAGAATTGGGGTTTGATCTTGTACGCTTCAAAACAGGGACACCTCCAAGAGTCAATAGTCATTCCATTGACTATAGCAAAACGGAAATTCAGCCAGGTGATGATGTTCCAAGAGCATTTTCATACGAAACAACGAAATATATTACAGAACAGCTGCCATGCTGGCTAACATATACAAACGAAACAACGCATCAAATCATTGATGCCAACTTGCATCGATCTCCAATGTATTCCGGAATGATTAAGGGAACTGGCCCGCGCTATTGCCCATCTATTGAAGACAAAGTTGTTCGTTTCAATGATAAGCCAAGGCATCAAATCTTCCTTGAGCCAGAAGGAAAAAACACACAGGAAGTATATGTGCAAGGCTTGTCTACAAGCTTGCCTGAGGATGTACAGCAAGAGATTCTCCGCACCATTCCTGGATTGGAAAATGTTCAAATGATGAGAGCGGGTTATGCAATTGAATATGACGCTATTGTACCTACTCAATTATGGCCAACATTAGAAACAAAAAAAATTAGAAATCTTTATACAGCAGGACAAATAAACGGTACATCAGGCTATGAAGAGGCTGCTGGCCAAGGTTTAATGGCTGGTATTAATGCTGGTTTGAACGCCACAGGCAAAGATCAACTTATCTTAAGCCGTTCTGATGCTTATATTGGAGTACTAATTGATGATCTTGTTACTAAAGGCACGAATGAACCGTATCGTCTGCTAACATCCAGAGCAGAGTATCGCCTGCTGCTGCGCCATGATAATGCAGATTTGCGCTTAACTGATTTCGGACATGAAATCGGCCTAATCTCTGAAGAAAGATTTGAGAAATTCACTAACAAGAAGCAGCAGATTGAGCAAGAAAAGAACCGGTTAAAGGAGATTATCCTTAAGCCTAATGAACAAGTTCAATCTGTCATTAAAGAACAAGGCGGCAGTGAACTGAAAGATGGTATAAAGGCAGCAGACCTGCTGAGAAGACCGGAAATGAATTACAAACATATTCATCAGTTGGCACCAAGCGAAGCTAGTTTATCAGAAGAAGTAACAGAACAGGTAGAAATCCAAATTAAGTATGAGGGTTATATCGAAAAGTCATTGCAGCAAGTAGATCGTCTGAAAAAAATGGAAAACAAGAAAATTCCTGAGAATATCGATTATGATGCAATTTCCAGCCTTGCAACAGAAGCGAAGCAGAAGTTGAAAATGGTGCGACCATTATCCTTGGCACAGGCTTCTAGAATCTCTGGAGTAAATCCTGCAGATATATCCATACTATTAGTATATTTGGAACAAGGGCGCATAGCGCGAGTGTAAATAAAAGTGGTTGGCTTTTTGCCTAATTATCGTAGGCAAGGAGCCTCTCCTATTGTAAAAAATATACATAATCAGCAACTGGATGGAAAGGGAGCAAGCATGAATACAGAACAATTTAGACAAATGCTCCAAGAGAAAGGTCTGGAGCTCTCTGATAGACAGATGGAACAGTATAGGATTTATTTTGAAACACTTGTTGAATGGAATGAAAAAATGAATCTGACTGCCATTACAGAACAATCCGAGGTATATTTAAAGCATTTTTATGATTCAATTACAGCAGGTTTTTATTTAGACAGCTTGAAGTCGCCAATTCATATTTGCGATGTGGGAGCTGGAGCAGGCTTTCCAAGCATCCCACTAAAAATAGCTTTTCCGCAGCTAAAGATAACGATTGTTGATTCCTTAAAAAAACGCATTCACTTTTTAGAGCATTTAGCTGATACTTTAGATCTGAAAGAGGTCCAGTTTATCCATGACAGGGCGGAAACCTTCGGACAAAACAAAGAATATAGAGAATCTTTTGACATGGTTACTGCAAGAGCTGTAGCAAGATTATCTGTCCTAAGCGAACTTTGCATGCCGTTGGCGAAGGTCGGAGGAGTATTTGTTGCAATGAAAGCCGCAAGTGCACAAGAGGAAATCGAAGCTGGCAAAAAGGCTATATCTGTACTAGGTGGAAAATTGGTCGAAGCTCATTCATTCACTCTTCCAATTGAAGAAAGTGAACGCAACATTCTCGTCATCTCTAAAGAGAAGCAAACGCCTAAAAAGTATCCAAGAAAACCAGGTACTCCAAACAAAGAACCAATTGAATGAATATATGCTATAGCCAGATAGCATATATTCACCTAAAAAAGTGTTGCAATAGCTTTGGAACAGGTGTTTGTTCAGGCGATTATCTTATTTTTTGTACTATATCATTTTTTCTATCTACTATATAATATAACTATAAAAAGCACATTAAAGAAAATTAGAGAAGTTTCTTATTATATTTATATATTGCAGCAAAATGCTTGAATTACTTTAAATAATAGGGAGTTTCGTAAAGGTGGTGCAGGTTTTGAAGCCTTCTTTCTCACGCTTTTTTGGCTTAGGCGAAAAAGGGAATAACACAGAAGAAAGTCAATTCGAGACGGTAGACGCTAATGAGGAGCTTGAAAAAATGGTGAATAATGAAGAGATTAATAGATTGCCAATAAGCCAAATTGTTCCAAACCGTTTTCAGCCAAGAACTGTATTTGATGATGAAAAAATCGAAGAACTATCAAGAACCATTCATACACATGGCATTATACAGCCAATTGTTGTCCGAGAATATGATAGAGGTAAATATGAGATAATTGCGGGTGAAAGACGCTGGCGAGCAATGAAAAAACTAGGGTGGGAAGAAGCTCCTGCTATCATTAAAAATATGAGCGATACAGAAACTGCCTCTGTTGCCTTGATAGAGAACCTTCAAAGAGAAGAACTGTCACCGATTGAAGAGGCTGTTGCTTATGGGAAATTGCTCGAACTGCATAACCTGACACAGGAAGCACTTGCCCAGCGGTTAGGAAAAGGGCAGTCAACAGTAGCTAACAAGCTGAGACTTCTAAAACTTCCTGAAGAAATACAGGAAGCACTTTTAAATAAGCAAATTTCAGAGCGTCATGCTCGTTCCCTGATTCCTTTAAAAGAAGAGGAAAAGCAGCTTAAGCTTCTTCAAGAAATATTGGAGAGGAACTTAAATGTTAAACAGACAGAGGAGCGAGTCGCTAGGATGTTGGAGCAATCAGAGCAGAAGCCAAAGCCAAAAAGGAAGGCTTTTAGCAAGGATATGCGCATTGCTGTCAATACAATCAGACAATCCCTTACAATGGTGTCCGACAGCGGCATTAATTTGAACGCCGAAGAAGAAGAATTTGAGGATTTTTATCAGTTCACCATAAAAATTCCAAAAAAGAAATAGCTATTATAATTTGAATATAAATCATTCACTGTGAGAACATTAACCATTCTGGTTTTAATTTCTCACTTTTTTTCTGCCAAAAAAAACGAATCTTGTAAAATCACTTCTTATAAAAAAATAGGCTTTCAGCATCATATAAGAAGTGAAAAATAGAGCAATGCTTCTATATGTAATAAAGTCGATTAAAAAATGACGATATTTAGAAGTTTTCATGATAAAATAATAGTTGATTGTACTTTACCTATCCTTTTTGGAATAAAAACAGTCACAATCACTGAAAAACGGTGTTTTCACACCTATTTTTCATTAAAATCACTTTTTCATGTCTTTTTTAATAAATAAAATCACATTTACAACACCTTCTTCTTTAGTAATTGAAGGTGATTTATCGTAATAAAGGTAGGTGACATCATGGGGAGAATAATTACGGTAGCTAATCAAAAAGGGGGAGTTGGAAAAACAACGACCTCAGTCAATCTTGGCTCTTGTTTAGCTTATATCGGAAAAAGAGTACTATTAGTTGATACAGATCCACAAGGAAATGCCACAAGCGGTGTGGGAATTGAAAAGGCAGATGTAGATCATTGCATTTATGATGTATTAGTAGATGATATTGAAGCAAGCCAAGTCATCAAAGCAACAAATGTAGAGAACCTTGATGTAATTCCGGCAACGATTCAGTTAGCTGGTGCAGAAATTGAGCTTGTATCTACGATTTCCAGAGAAGTTCGCTTGAAAAGAGCATTGGAAGAAGTGAAAGACAGATATGATTATATACTAATTGATTGTCCGCCATCTTTAGGTTTATTGACAATAAATGCGCTAACGGCTTCAGATGCTGTCCTGATACCAGTACAATGTGAATATTATGCACTTGAAGGATTAAGTCAGCTTTTGAATACAGTAAGATTAGTGCAAAAGCATTTAAACCATGAGCTTGCAATTGAAGGTGTATTGCTGACAATGCTTGATGCCCGCACGAACTTAGGGATACAAGTAATTGAAGAAGTAAAAAAATACTTCCAAGATAAAGTATTTAAAACCATTATTCCGCGAAATGTACGATTAAGCGAAGCGCCCAGCCATGGAGAACCAATTATTATTTATGATCCAAAATCCCGTGGAGCGGAAGTATATCTAGAGTTGGCAAAGGAAGTGGTTACAAGTGGCTAAAGGATTAGGGAAAGGTCTTGACGCTTTTTTTCCGAGTATGGAAGCAGAAAAAGAAGAAGTAATTAAGGAAATAAATTTAAAAGAATTACGACCAAACCCTTATCAGCCGAGAAAAGTTTTTGAAAAAGAGGCAATTGAGGAACTTAAAGCTTCAATCTTGGAACATGGAATACTTCAGCCAATCATAGTACGTAAAAGCATTAAAGGGTTTGAAATTGTTGTAGGAGAACGGCGTTTCCGTGCGGCGAAAGAAGCTAATCTGGAAGTTGTTCCTGCTGTAATTCGAGAACTGACTGAACAGCAAATGATGGAGCTTGCTGTGTTGGAGAACTTGCAGCGTGAAGATTTGTCGCCGATTGAAGAAGGACATGCTTATCAGCTGCTTATGAAAAAGCTAAATTTCACACAGGAAGAATTGGCTAAACGCCTTGGTAAGAGCAGACCTCATATTGCCAATCATGTTCGACTCCTATCACTGCCACCGGCTATTCAAGAGATGATTACTGACGGTACTATAACAATGGGACATGGAAGAGCATTGCTCGGATTAAAAAACAAAGAAAAGTTGCCTCTTCTTGTTGAAAAAACAGTCAAGGATGGTTTGAACGTAAGGCAATTAGAGTATTTAATCCAACAACTGAATGAAGATGTTTCACGTGAAACAACGAAAGAAACAAAAGATACTAAAAATGTTTTTATAAAGGAACAGGAAACCTTCCTTAGAGAAAGATTCGGTACTACTGTAAATATTAAACAATCGAAAAATAAAGGTAAAATTGAGATTGAGTTCTTTTCTGAGGATGATTTAGAAAGAATTTTACACCTGCTCGAAAGTAACCACGATATTTAAAAAGAAGAAACCAAAACATGGTTTCTTCTTTTTGTTAAATCGGCCGTTCTTGAAGGGAATATTCTTCTTGACCTTCGGAATATCTATATCGAAGACTGCTTTGATAAATGCCCTTGGAAATTGTTTTGGCCATATCAAGTACGAGACTCAGTCTTGTATTTTGGAGTACTAAAAACTCCATAAAGCCGCTAATATTGACAATACCAGTGATATGAATATTCCCTACTGGAGGTAATTCTTTTTTTACTCCGCTTCCAGGTCTAACAGGACCATCACCAAGATGTATAACACCAACACTTTTCATTCTGCCTAAACAGGCATCTATCCCAATAATGAAAGGGTTAATATGCTTTTCTTGAATCTCAACCATTTTTTCTTCTAGGTTCAGCGCATGAATAGGATCATTTAATGTACCATAAACAAAAAAAGAACCAAGTTTTTTCTCTGTTAATAAAGTCCCAACAAGGGGGCCGAGTGAATCACCTGTAGAGCGATCAGTGCCAATACATACAAGCACAATTGGCTGTGCAGAAGAAGCTGGCGGCAACTGTTTATATAAAGAGTCTGCCAGTTTATAGGATGCTAACTGCTCATTATGAGCAATTCTTACCGGGAGTTCACTTTTATCAAATATATTGGTATAGATGCTCATCAAATCTACTCCTTTACGCTAGGAAACTATAAATAAGCAAGTGTTCAAGTTTATATGTTATTTCAAAGTAAAGTAATACCATTATAGGGATATATATTAAATTCTATACATTTTCATGCCAATTCTGTTGATAAAGAGGGAGAAAGATAGGGAGAAACAGTTAATTATAAGTAAATATACCTACGAAAATACAGGTAGGTTATTACTTCAAACTAAATTTAGAAACTGTTAAAATAGACTAAAAAGACGACGGTAACAGTCAGTCTTTTGGAGATGAGAATAAGCAGCAGAGGTGTGTTATGGATAATATTGAAGATAAAGTGAACGATAGTGTAGATGTTATTACTGATGAGAATATTTGGATCAGTTTAGGACAGGGTTCTTTAAAAATTATTGTTATCATCTTAATAAGTGTCGTTGTTACAAGGATTGCTAAGATTGCTGTGCGGAATATATTTAAGGTTAGAACACATTCTGCACTCAGAATATCGGAAAGAAGAGAAGCTACATTAGTTAAGCTATTGGAAAATACCCTTACCTACGTTATCTATTTTATTGCCTTAATGATGATTTTAGGTACATTGAATATTGACGTGAAGGGATTGCTTGCCGGGGCGGGAATTGTGGGCTTAGCTGTCGGTTTTGGTGCCCAAAGTTTAGTAAAGGATATTATTACAGGTTTTTTCATTATTTTTGAAGACCAGTTTTCTGTAGGCGATGTTGTACAGATTGGCCAATTTCAGGGTGTTGTGGAGGAAATTGGGTTAAGGACAACAAAAGTAAAAAGTTATACTGGCGAAGTGAATATTATACCGAATGGAAGTATAATGGAAGTAACGAACTTCTCATTAAACAATAGTAAGGCAGTTGTTGATGTCAGCATAGCATACAAGGGCGATATAGATAGGGCTGAAAAAGTAATCAAAGACCTTATTGAAACATTTCCAGAAAAATATGACCAAATTGTTGGTGTTCCGGAGCTTTTGGGAGTTGAAAACATTATGGCGACAGAGGTAGTTATAAGAGTGGTCGCTGAAACATTACCAATGCAGCATTATACAGTCGCTCGTGCCTTAAGGAAAGAAATTAAGAATGTTCTGGATGAAAATGGAATTGAAAGCCCGTATCCAAAGTTAATGATGTACTCAAAACCAGAATAAATATAGGGAGGAAATATGGAACAGAAAGAGTTTGCTATTAATGATATTGTTGAAATGAAAAAAGCTCATCCTTGCGGTACGAACCGCTGGAAAATCATAAGGATGGGCATGGATATTCGCATTAAATGTGAAGGCTGTGAACATAGCGTTCTTATTCCAAGGCGGGAATTTTCTAAAAAAATGAAAAAAATGTTGGTAAAGCATGAAGAATGATTCATGCTTTTTTTTATGAAAACTAGGTTTTTTTGCCTGACGAACAAACGTGGCTACTTGTCTTTTTTGAAGGATAAATCTATAATTGGTAAAGGTTTAATAGTACAAATGAAATAAATCTCTGCCTATTAGAAAAGCAGGTTTAATATAAGGGAGTGACATTATGGCATTAACTGCTGGAATAGTTGGATTGCCGAACGTCGGTAAATCTACATTGTTTAATGCAATAACACAGGCGGGTGCAGAATCGGCAAACTATCCATTCTGTACAATCGATCCGAATGTTGGAATCGTAGAGGTACCAGATCCGAGACTAACGAAGTTGACTGAGCTTGTTCAACCGAAAAAAACAGTGCCGACAACTTTTGAATTTACAGATATTGCCGGAATCGTAAAGGGTGCGAGTAAAGGGGAAGGGTTAGGGAATAAATTCCTCTCACATATCCGTGAAGTAGATGCAATTTGTCAAGTAGTACGCTGCTTTGCTGATGACAATATTACTCATGTCTCCGGAAAGGTAGATCCAATTTCCGATATTGAAACAATCAACCTAGAATTGATTCTTGCGGATTTAGAGTCTGTTGAAAAAAGAATTGCACGTGTAGGAAAAATGGCTAAACAAAAAGATAAAGAGGCGGTAGCGGAATTAGAAGTTCTTGAGCTTCTGAAAACTGCATTTGAAGAAGAAAAGCCAGCAAGAGCTGTTGAATTCACAGAGGAGCAGGCTAAATTGGCAAAGAATCTTCACTTACTGACAATCAAGCCTGTTCTTTATGTGGCTAATGTCGGCGAAGATGAGATTGGCGATACAGACAACAATGAATATGTGCAGCGTGTAAGAGAATTTGCTTCTAATGAGAATGCAGAAGTTATAGTTATTTGTGCAAAAATCGAAGAAGAAATCGCGGAGCTTGAAGGCGAAGAAAAAGCAATGTTCCTTGAGGAGCTTGGAATTGAAGAGTCTGGTCTTGACCAGCTGATTAGAGCTGCTTACGACTTGCTTGGCCTAGCAACATACTTTACTGCTGGAGTACAAGAAGTGCGTGCATGGACATTCGTACAAGGAATGAAAGCACCTCAATGTGCGGGCATTATCCATTCTGACTTTGAAAGAGGTTTTATCAGAGCAGAGACTGTTTCATACGATGATTTGATTGTGAGCGGCAATATGGTTGCAGCAAAAGAAGCAGGCAAAGTTCGTCTAGAAGGTAAAGAGTATATTGTAAAAGACGGAGATATTATCCATTTCCGTTTTAATGTTTAATAGCTATTATTTATATGAGAGAAAACCCGCCTTTATACAAATAAAGGCGGGTTTTACATTTTCTTAAGCTCATTCGACAACCAGCTATTCCATAAAAGCAGTTAGAAAGGAAATTTCTTGTAAGCTTGTTTAGAAGAGCTGGCTTAATTCGACAATATGATAAAGAAGATACTTTTACAGTGCCTTTACACGCCCCTTTCAAACTGGTGCTATCATTCCTTTAGAGGAATCATAATACATGTTCCAAAGGGGGATTTTTAGGTGAAAATTGCAATTTTTACTGATACCTATTTTCCGCAAGTGAATGGAGTTGCCAATTCGTTAAAGAGGTTAACAGATCATTTAGAAAAAAGGCAGATTCAATATCAGATTTTCGCGCCAGAAGTGGAGGATACTCCTGCATACCCCAATATTAATCAGTTTTTTAGCATTCCAGTTTTTTTATATCCTGAATGCAGGACAGCATTAGCGAACCCCAAACGAATTAAAGCTAAAGTTCAAGAATTCAATCCAGATATCATACATATTGCAACACCGTACATGATGGGGCTGTATGGACTTTTTTGTGCTAAAAGACTCCACATACCAGTAGTTTCCTCCTACCATACTCATTTTGACCAGTATTTGGAATATTATAAAGCTTCATGGCTGCTGCCTGTTCTTCATAAATACTTAAAATGGTTTCATGAGTCCACAGAAAGAATATTTGTACCTTCAAAAGAGACTAAAATCAAGCTTAAGGAGCTTGGTTTTCACTCCTTATCTATATGGGGGAGAGGGGTAGACTGCTCCCAATTCCGACCTGTCGCAGTGAACCAGTCAATCAGAGATAAATATGGGATAACAGAAGAATATATTATTTTATATGTCGGAAGATTTGCCCCAGAAAAAGATTTAGCTACACTTTCATCAATAATAGAATCCCTCCCTACAAGCTGGAATAATAGGGTACATTGGTTGCTTGCAGGAGACGGTCCCTGCTTACCTGAATGGAAGCGTAAAGCGGCTGTTAGAAGAAATATGACTTTAACAGGTTATTTGAAAGGAGTGGAATTATCACAAGTTTATGCAAGCGCTGACCTGTTTGTTTTCCCCTCTACTACTGAAACATTTGGAAATGTTGTACTGGAATCTTTAGCATCTGGAACTCCTGCTATTGTCTCTGATTCAGGCGGTGTAAAGGAAATGGTGGAAGATGGCATAACGGGAAGGATTTGTCCTGCTAAAAGCACGGAACATTTCAATGCTGCTATTATCGATTTGCTAGAACAAAAGACGGCGCGAAATATGTATGGTGCGGCAGCAAGAAAATATGCCTTAAGCCAATCTTGGGAGAGTATATTAGACAGTTTGGTTGGCGAATATGAAGAAGTGATAATTAATAACAGAGACGAACAAAGAATATATGCGTGAAATACTGCCATTATCCATAACTACTCCGATTCTTTTCCAGTATTCATTGCAAATTGTTTTTCAATATGCTATAATTTCATCTTGTGAGTAATGTAAATATTGCTCCTTGCCCAATCGGGCCGTTTAGACCAAAAGGAGGTGAAAGTGATGAAAAAGTACGAAATTATGTACATCATCCGTCCAAATATTGAAGATGAAGCGAAAAAAGCTCTAGTTGAGCGTTTTAACGGTATTCTTGCTGATAATGGAGCGGAAGTTGCTGAATCAAAAGAGTGGGGTAAACGTCGTCTTGCATACGAAATCAATGATTTCCGTGATGGCTACTACCAACTTGTGAAAGTTAACGCTGCACCAGTAGCAGTTGAGGAGTTTACTCGTTTAGCTAAAATTAGCGAGGATATTATCCGTCATATTGTTATTAAAGAAGAAGCGAAATAATAAATAGAATGAATTCATGTTCCACGTGAAACATGATGAAGGGAGTTGAAACTGATGATGAACCGTGTTGTTCTTGTTGGCCGATTGACGAAGGATCCTGAACTGCGATACACACCGAGTGGAGCTGCTGTTGCAACTTTCACACTTGCGGTCAACCGTACTTTTACGAACCAACAAGGTGAAAGAGAAGCAGACTTTATCAATTGTGTAGTCTGGAGGAAACCTGCAGAGAACGTAGCTAATTTCTTGAAGAAAGGAAGCTTAGCTGGCGTGGACGGCAGACTTCAAACGCGCAGTTATGAGGGACAAGATGGGAAACGTGTCTATATAACAGAAGTGCAGGCGGAAAGTGTTCAATTTCTTGAACCTAGAAACAGCAGCTCTGGAAATAGAAATGACAACATGAATTATAGCGCACCAAGGGAGCAAGACAATCCTTTCGGAGGCTCTAATAATTATCAGAATCAACGACCTCAAAATCAAAATCAAAATAGAAATAACGATTATACAAGAGTGGACGAAGATCCATTTGCAAATAGCGGTCAAATCGATATTTCAGATGATGACTTGCCGTTCTGATAATCAGAAAAAAGTATAAAGGAGGGAAATTGACATGGCAATGGGCGGACGCAGAGGCGGACGTGCTAAACGCCGTAAAGTATGCTACTTTACTGCTAATGGCATTACGCAAATCGACTATAAAGATGTAGATCTTCTTAAGAAATTCATCTCTGAACGTGGTAAAATCTTACCTCGTCGTGTAACTGGTACAAGTGCAAAATATCAACGCAAGTTGACTATTGCAATCAAACGTTCACGTACTATGGCTTTACTTCCATATGTAACTGGTGAATAATAAAAAAACACATTAGGGTTAAACCCTAATGTGTTTTTTTATACTTTATATAATATAGTCTATACAAATTATATGTTTGAATGACCTTCTATAAAATAGTAAAATGATAAAGAGGATATCTCTATATACTTTATATGTATAGGCTGTAAAATCGTGTTTATGAATATAAGGGTTAGTGGAAATACTAAAGGATGAATTGTATTTTTCCTTGTTTCGTAATTATCGAGATACGGTATAATAATGAATAAACAACCGTATACATATTAAATTAACTATATTAGGAGTTGAATAAATTTTGCCTGCTTTTTTGGAAAAGGGATCAATTCGCTATCCATTAGTTTGTCTGATTGGCATTACTCTGATCCTACTTGGTATCATCTCCTATTATAATTGGCTTTTTGCCTTGGTGGGGTTACTCCTTTCTGTTATCCCTTTTTATCTCATCATCCAGATGAATTTGCGACAAAGAAAGGAAACAGAAGAATATATTACGACCCTTTCCTATCGTGTGAAAAAGGTCGGAGAAGAAGCATTGATGGAAATGCCGATTGGAATTATGCTCATTAATGATGAGTACTATATTGAATGGACAAATCCATATTTAGCTTACAGTTTTACAGAAGACAGCCTAGTTGGAAGATCATTATATGATGTCTCTCCTTCTGTTATTCCTCTAATTAAGCAAGAGGTGGAAACGGAAATTATTACGCTTCATAACCGTAAGTTTCGTGTAATCCATAAAAAAGAGGAACGCCTTCTTTACTTTTTTGATGTTACTGAACAAACGGAAATTGAAAAATTGTATGAGGATGAAAGAACAGCGATTGCAATCATCTTTTTAGATAATTATGATGATCTTACACAAGGTATGGATGATCAGACTCGAAGCAGTTTGAATAACAGCGTTACTTCTATTCTGAATAAATGGGCAACAGACAATGGCGTTTTATTGAAACGGGTATCATCCGATCGCTTCTTTGCAGTATTCAATGAAAACATTCTGCAGCATCTCGAAAAAGATAAATTTACAATTTTAGATGAAGTGAGAGAGCTAACCTCTAAACAAAATGTACAGCTAACGTTAAGTATTGGTGTTGGTTCAGGAGTTTCCTCTCTTCCTGAATTAGGAACTATTGCACAATCAAGTCTTGATTTGGCTCTAGGTCGTGGTGGAGATCAGGTTGCTATTAAACAGCCAAATGGTAAAGTGAAGTTCTATGGCGGAAAAACTAATCCTGTTGAGAAAAGAACAAGAGTAAGAGCAAGAGTTATATCGCATGCTTTAAAGGAATTGATAACTGCTAGTGATAAAGTCTTCATCATGGGTCATAAACATCCTGATATGGATGCGATTGGAGCTGCTATTGGAATTAATAAGATAGCACAGATGAATAAGAAGGAAGCATATATCGTTTTAAATCCGAATGAAATTGATTTAGGTGTAAGAAGACTGCTAGAGGAAATAAAAAAACATGAAACATTGTATAATCGATTCATCACTCCAGAACAGGCCATGGAAATGGATACAGATGAAAGTCTGTTAGTTGTTGTAGATACCCATAAACCATCATTAGTGATTGAAGAAAAACTCATTCATAAGATTGAGGATGTTGTGGTTATTGACCATCACAGGCGAGCAGAAGAGTTCATTGATAATCCATTGCTTGTCTATATGGAGCCATATGCATCATCAACAGCAGAGCTTGTCACAGAGCTACTGGAGTATCAGCCAAAGACAGCTAAAATTGAGATG
Organism: Bacillus sp. (in: firmicutes); assembly: GCA_031179905.1. Taxonomy (GTDB): domain Bacteria; phylum Bacillota; class Bacilli; order Bacillales; family Cytobacillaceae; genus Niallia. The sequence goes on from JAPSHL010000012.1 coordinate 29,017, forward strand.
CTGGAAGCAACTGCCTTATTGGCAGGGATAATTGTCGATACAAAAAGTTTTACGCTCAGAACTGGAGCAAGAACCTTTGATGCTGCATCTTATTTGCGAGGACAAGGCGCTGATACTGTATTAGTACAGAAATTCTTGAAAGAAGATATCGGCAATTATGTGAAGAAAGCAAAAATCATTGAAAATGTTATTTTTTATAAGCCTGGTATTGCCATTGCCAAAGCTCAAAACAATGAAAAAAGTGATAATGTCCTTATAGCGCAAACAGCAGACACTTTATTGACAATGGACGGCATTTATGCGTCATTTGTTATCTCTCCAAGAGGCGATGGGCAAATAGGCATTAGTGCAAGGTCATTAGGGGAAATAAATGTCCAAATCATAATGGAAAGCCTTAAAGGCGGCGGTCATTTAACTAATGCAGCGACACAGCTTTCCAATATGACAATGGCAGAAGCAGAAGCACGGCTGAAGCTGGCAATCGATGAATATTTTGAAGGGAGAAAAAAGGAATGAAAGTAATCTTCTTAAAAGACGTTAAAGGTAAAGGAAAAAAAGGTGAAGTGAAAAATGTGGCAGACGGCTATGCACATAACTTTCTATTAAAACAAGGACTTGCTGTTGAAGCAAATTCTGCAGCTGTCAGCACATTAAACGCACAAAAGAAAAAAGAAGAAAACCTAGCTGCCGAAGAGTTAGCAGAAGCAAAGGTTTTAAAGGAAAAGATAGAAAAGCTTACAGTTGAGCTTACTGCTAAATCAGGAGAAGGCGGAAGACTATTTGGCTCTATCACTAGCAAACAAATTGCAGAAGAGTTAAATAAAAAACATCAAATTAAGATCGATAAGCGTAAAATTGAACTAAATGATGCAATTCGATCCTTAGGAGTAACAAAGGTTCCTGTGAAGCTTCATCAAGAAGTGTCAGCTACACTAAATGTTCATGTAAAAGAATTAAGCTAATATTGGAAGTTCCTTTTAAGCTTAAACATGATAAAATAGAATAGATTTAGGAGAAATGTGATACAGGCAAACTGATCACATTTTTTCTTTTGGCATGTACAAATTTGACATTATCCTCTTAAAATAAGGAGGTTTTAAAATTTTATGAGTGAAATGCTCCATGATAGAATTCCACCACAAAATATTGAAGCAGAGCAAGCTGTACTAGGGGCGATCTTTTTAGAACCGCAAAGCTTGACAATGGCTTCAGAAATCCTCATTCCAGAGGATTTTTACAGGGGTGCCCATCAGAAGATTTATACAGCAATGCTAAAGCTGAACGATGCAGGAAAGGCGGTTGACCTTATAACCGTCACAGCAGAGCTTTCTGCCGGCAATAATCTTGAGGATACTGGAGGAGTCAGCTACTTAAGTGAACTGGCAGCATCTGTACCTACCGCAGCCAATATAGAGTATTATGCGAAGATTGTTGAGGAAAAATCCTTGCTGCGCAGACTTATACGAACAGCCACTGATATAGCCCAAGACGGCTATGCAAGAGAAGATGAAGTAGAGGTATTGCTGAGCGAGGCAGAAAAAAATATCCTTGAGGTTGCCCAAAGAAAGAATGCTGGGGCGTTCCACAATATTAAGGATGTATTAGTACGGACATATGACAATATTGAGTTAATGCATAACCGTCAAGGTGATATAACAGGTATTGCTACTGGGTTTGCTGAGCTTGATAAAATGACAGCTGGTTTTCAGCGAAATGATTTAATCATTGTTGGCGCTCGTCCCTCTGTTGGTAAGACGGCGTTTGCTTTGAATATTGCCCAAAACGTAGCCACAACAACTGGGGAAAATGTAGCGATATTCAGTCTTGAGATGGGTGCAGAGCAGCTCGTTATGCGTATGCTATGTGCAGAAGGAAATATTGATGCACAGCGTCTTCGTACAGGATCATTGACAGACGAGGATTGGGGCAAGCTTACTATGGCGATGGGAAGCCTCTCTAATGCCGGTATATTCATTGATGATACGCCAGGCGTAAAAATCACTGATATACGTTCTAAGTGCCGCAGGCTAAAGCAGGAGCATGGTCTAGGTATGATTCTAATCGATTACTTGCAGCTCATCCTTGGAAGCGGGCGCTCTGGGGAAAACAGACAGCAGGAAGTATCGGAAATCTCACGTTCTCTTAAACAGCTTGCTCGTGAACTGCAAGTGCCAGTAATCGCATTGTCTCAGCTTTCCCGTGGGGTAGAGCAAAGACAGGATAAGAGACCGATGATGTCGGATATAAGGGAATCAGGAAGTATTGAGCAGGATGCAGATATAGTTGCCTTTTTATATCGTGATGATTATTATGACAAAGAATCAGAAAGCAAAAATATTATTGAGATTATTATAGCCAAACAAAGGAATGGTCCAACAGGAACGGTACAGCTTGCCTTTGTGAAGGAATATAATAAATTTGTTAACTTAGAAAGGCGGTTTGATGATCCATCAATGCCGCCGGGAGCATAAATATAGGCAGATTGGCTGTTTAAAGCTAATCTGCCTTTTTTTGTGCTCAAAATTAGGAACCAAACTCAGATTTTCATCTTAGAAAATCTATTGAAATAAACCTATATTAGTAGAATTATTACGAACATATATTTATTTGCTAGTTTTGAATGTTCGGGTTTTGTTGACTTTTGTATGCTTAAATTGGTAAAATAAGATTGTTTGGTAAGGAATATAAATAATTTATAGTAACCTTTGGAGGTGCTTTGGGAATATGTCATCAGTCGTGGTAGTTGGAACACAATGGGGAGATGAAGGAAAAGGAAAGATTACTGACTTCTTGTCAGAAAATGCAGAGGTCATTGCTCGTTACCAAGGCGGGAACAATGCAGGTCATACAATTAAATTTAATGGTGAAACATATAAATTACACTTGATTCCATCTGGAATTTTTTATAGCGAGAAGATTTGTGTTATTGGCAATGGAATGGTAGTTGATCCAAAAGCACTGCTTACAGAATTAAAATACTTGCATGATAGAGGCGTAACTACAGATAATTTGAGAATAAGCAACCGTGCTCATGTAATTCTTCCTTATCATTTAAAGCTTGATGAAGTAGAAGAGGAAAGTAAAGGCGCTAATAAGATTGGGACAACCAAAAAAGGAATTGGACCTGCTTATATGGATAAAGCAGCTAGAATCGGTATTCGAGTTGCTGATTTGCTTGACAGAGAGATTTTCGAAGAGAAGCTTGAGAGAAACTTGAAAGAGAAAAATCGTCTTCTTGAGCGTATCTATGAAACGGATGGCTTCAAAATAGAGGACATTCTTGATGAGTATTATGAATACGGCCAACAGATTAAACATTATGTTTGCGATACATCTGTTGTCCTAAATGACTCGTTGGATGAAGGAAGAAGAGTATTATTTGAAGGGGCACAAGGTGTAATGCTTGATATTGACCAAGGTACGTATCCATTTGTTACGTCATCTAACCCTGTTGCCGGCGGTGTTACAATCGGTTCTGGTGTAGGGCCAACGAAGATTAAGCATGTTGTCGGAGTTTCTAAAGCATACACTACTAGGGTTGGAGATGGTCCTTTCCCTACAGAGCTGGATAATGAAATCGGTCACCAAATCAGAGAAGTCGGCCGTGAATACGGTACAACTACAGGAAGACCACGTCGTGTCGGCTGGTTTGACAGTGTGGTAGTACGCCATGCTCGCAGAGTTAGCGGGATTACAGATCTTTCTCTTAACTCTATTGATGTACTAACAGGCATTGAAACATTAAAAATTTGTGTTGCGTATAAATTTAAAGGGGAATTAATGGAAGAGTTCCCTGCTAGCTTAAAAGTATTGTCACAATGTGAACCAGTTTATGAGGAGCTTCCAGGTTGGACAGAGGACATTACTGGCTGTAAATCACTAAGTGAATTGCCTGTAAATGCACGCCACTACTTAGAAAGAGTTGCACAGCTGACAGGCATTCCGTTGTCCATTTTCTCAGTAGGACCAGACAGAAGTCAGACAAATGTTGTTCACAGCCCATGGAGACAAAGCTAAAAAGGCTTAGTAAACATGAAGGAGCCGCTTTTAAGAGCGGCTCCTAAATATTTTTTTGGTTTTTTTAAAAAAAGTATTGCCATTTATAGTAGATGCATGATAATATAAAAAGCGTCGCAAATGAAGCGAATTAAGCAGAGAAACAAACGATCTGCAAGTTTTCTTTTAAAGCGAGTCATTAGCTCAGTTGGTAGAGCATCTGACTTTTAATCAGAGGGTCGCAGGTTCGAATCCTGCATGACTCACCATTTTTAATATGGCCCATTGGTCAAGCGGTTAAGACACCGCCCTTTCACGGCGGTAACACGGGTTCGAATCCCGTATGGGTCATTTTTACATATAGTTTGTCTGGTCCCGTGGTGTAGCGGTTAACATGCCTGCCTGTCACGCAGGAGATCGCGGGTTCGATTCCCGTCGGGACCGCCATTTTTGTTTCATATGCATTATGCATATTTTACATATATTAAAGAGAGATTATAAAATATGGCTCAGTAGCTCAGTCGGTAGAGCAAAGGACTGAAAATCCTTGTGTCGGCGGTTCGATTCCGTCCTGAGCCATCCTTAAAAAACAACTATGCGATATGCATGGTTGTTTTTTTTATTCCAAGAGTAATACATTTCTATTACAATATTGCAACGACTTAAATTTATATAAGGAGTTATGATAAAATGATAATAGGCGGATTCTGCAGTTAGAGTGGTCATTATATCTTTAAAAACAAAAAAAAGAGGCGAGAGGCAAGCGAAAAATTACCTCTCAACCACAAATAAAGGAAAATGAAACTACATGTTATTAACGGATGAGAGTCCCAAAAGGTTTCATTTTATTGAATTTTCAACCCTCTATATTGGAGGGTTTTTCAAATAGCTAAATAAATGTAATGAAAAAGCGGAAGAATAGAAAAAAAGTGAATATATAAAATGAAAATGGTAAAGTAGAAGTAGATTTTATATTGGAAATAACAACAATTTTAATAGATAGAACAATGAAGGAGATAAACGTGCATGAATAAAAAGATACTCGTAGTAGATGATGAAAAACCGATTGCTGATATTCTGCAATTTAATTTAAAGAAGGAGGGCTTTGAAGTACATTGTGCCTATGACGGCAATGCAGCATTAGAAATGGTAGATGAAGTGCAGCCAGATTTAGTTTTGCTTGATATTATGCTTCCGCAGCGAGATGGAATGGAAGTTTGCCGTGAAATCCGTAAAAAATATGAGATGCCTATTATTATGCTGACAGCAAAGGATTCTGAAATAGATAAAGTACTTGGTCTTGAGCTTGGTGCCGACGATTACGTTACAAAGCCTTTCAGCACAAGAGAGCTTATTGCTCGTGTTAAAGCAAACTTAAGACGCCATCAGCAAGTTCCTGCAGCCGCAGAGGAAGAGAATGAATCAAATGAGATTGAAGTGGGATCTTTAATCATTCATCCGGATGCTTATATTGTTTCTAAGCGTGGGGAAATGATTGAGCTGACGCATCGTGAGTTTGAACTTCTGCATTATTTGGCTAAACATATCGGCCAGGTTATGACAAGAGAGCATTTGCTCCAAACTGTTTGGGGCTATGACTATTACGGTGACGTTCGTACAGTGGATGTGACGGTGAGAAGATTGAGAGAAAAAATAGAGGATAACCCAAGCCATCCAACCTGGATTGTAACGAGAAGAGGGGTAGGGTATTACTTGCGTAATCCTGAACAGGAGTAATAGACATTAATGAAAAAAGTTAGTTTTTTTAGATCAATCCATGTAAAGCTAATGATAATAATTGTATTGCTCATACTTATATCGATACAGATTATCGGTGTGTATTTTGTACAAAAGCTGCAGTCCACCTTGATCGAAAACTTTAAAACTTCCATTCAGGAAAAGGTAAATATAGTTTCTATTTATATGGAGGAACAGCTTGTAAAAGAGCGGCCAGTGGAAAACACCGATACAACTCTTGAAGAAGATGTGAAAAGACTGTTGAGCGAACATA
>JAPSHL010000134.1 GCA_031179905.1 Bacillus sp. (in: firmicutes)
TCAAGACAGAAAAGTTTAAAACAAATAATATTGTAGTAAAGTGGAAGGCTCCCATCACAGAAGAAACAGCTACATTAAGAGCTCTTTTACCCCATGTCATGCAAAACAGCACTAATAAGTACCCAAATACGGCATCGCTTCGTTCGTACTTGGAAGAATTATATGGAGCGACATTTTTTATTGATCTTTCCAAAAAAGGAGATTATCAAATTATTTCCTTCTCTTTAGAAATAGCTAATGAAAAGTTTTTGAGCGATCCAGACCCGCTGTTGAAAAAAGGGGTCGATTTTTTAGCAGAAATTCTTTTTAATCCCCATGCGGATGGAAAATCTTTTGTTGAAAAGGTAGTAGAGGATGAAAAAAGAGCTTTAAAGCAAAGAATCCAATCCATTTACGATGACAAAATGAGGTATGCTAACTTCCGTCTTGTTGAAGAAATGTTTAAAGGAGAGCCGTATGCGCTAGGTGTGAACGGCATTGCTGAGAAAGTCGATGCAATCACTGCAGAAGGTCTGTATCAATACTATGAGAAATCACTAAAAGAGGACCAAATTGACGTTTTTGTTGTAGGTGACATTGACGAAGAAGAAATAGCTTCCTATATAAATTCAAAGCTGCCGTTTGAAGAAAGAACGGCTGCCGCACATTCTAGAGCGGTACATAAAGAAGTAAAGGAAAAGGTAGTTAAGGAACTTCAGGATGTGAAGCAAGGCAAGTTGCATATCGGTTACAGAACGAATGTTTTGTACGGTGATGAAGATTATTTTGCTTTGCAAATATTTAATGGCATTTATGGCGGCTTTTCACACTCTAAACTTTTCCTCAATGTGAGAGAAAAAGAAAGCCTTGCTTATTATGCTGCGAGCCGAATTGAAAGTCATAAAGGTTTACTGATGGTCTTGTCAGGGATTGACCAGCAAAATTATGATAAGGCTGTCTCTATCATTAAGGAACAGTTAGAGCTGATGAAAAAGGGCGATTTCACGGAAGATGAGATTATGCAAACAAAGGCAGTTACGCATAATCAGATGCTCGAAACGCTTGATACGGCAAGGGGAATGATTGAGGTTTTTTACCATAATGCCGTAAGTGGAGTGGATGTGGATATGTCACAATGGCTTCAATCCATCAGTAAGGTAACAAAGGAAGAAATTCAAAATGTTGCAAATAAGATTGAGTTGGATACGATCTATTTCCTATCAGGATCGGAGGGGAATAACTAATGGAAAAAATCACTTTTGAACAGCTGCAGGAAGAGCTTTATTTCGAAGAGCTAGATAATGGTCTGAAAGTGTATATTCTTCCGAAAAAAGGGTTCAATAAAACATTTTGTACATTTACGACAAATTACGGCTCCATTGACAATATGTTCGTCCCGTTAAACGGATCAGAATACAAAAAGGTTCCGGACGGCATCGCCCATTTTCTTGAGCATAAACTTTTTGAGAAGAAGGATCGGGATGTTTTTCAGGAATTCAGTAAAAACGGAGCTTCAGCTAATGCGTTTACTTCTTTTACAAGAACTGCTTATTTATTTTCTAGCACACAAAACGTGGAAAACAATTTAGAAACATTAATTGATTTTGTTCAAGATCCGTATTTCTCTGAAAAGACAGTTGAAAAAGAAAAGGGTATTATCGGTCAAGAAATTACGATGTATGATGATAATCCTGACTGGCGACTCTACTTTGGGTTGATTGAAAACATGTATGCAAACCATCCAGTCAAAATTGATATTGCTGGAACTGTTGAGTCAATTTCCCATATTACAAAGGATTTGCTGTATGAGTGCTATGATACTTTTTATCATCCTAGCAATATGCTCTTGTTCATTGTCGGTCCGGTCGATCCTAAAGAATATATGGAAAGTATAAAAGAGAACCAGCAGAAGAAAGACTATACAAAAAAGTCAGAAATTAAAAGAAAGTTTGAAGAAGAACCGCAAGAGGTTCATAAGAAGAAACAAGTGCTTGCTATGAATGTGCAAACATCCAAATGCCTTGTTGGCATAAAAGCGGTGGATACTGAGCAGCAAGGTGCTGAAATGCTGAAGAATGAGCTTTGCATTAATACGCTGCTTGATATGATTTTCTCAAACAGCTCAGAAAATTATCAACATCTGTTTTCTGATGGACTGATTGATGATACTTTTTCTTATGACTATACACAAGAAAAGGGTTTTGGCTTTGCAATGATAGGCGGAGATACAAGCAAACCTGATGAACTGGCAGACCGCATTCAGAAAATATTGCTTGAGGCAAAATCGACGGCAATTCAAAAGGAAACGCTTGAACGAACAAAAAAGAAACGGATTGGCACATTCTTGCGTGCGGTTAATTCACCTGAATATATTGCAAATCAATTTACAAGATATTCTTTCAACGAAATGAATTTATTTGATGTTGTCTCAACAATTGAGCAGATTACAGTTGAGGACATTCAGGCCGCAGCAGAGAGGTTTATTGAAGAAGACAGGATGACTGTCTGCCAGGTTGTGCCAAAGGCATAATTTAGGTTTGACAGCAAAAAAGGAATTGGGTTTAAGCCCACTTCCTTTTTTGCTGTACATAACAGAAATAACGGAGTGAGGAAAATGGGGAAACATGTATTAATTACAGGAGCAACAGGAGAAATTGGCACAGCGATTGCAAAAATACTTGCAAGCAAGGGTTATTCTTTGTATTTGCATTATAACCAAAATAAGGAGGCCATTCGAACACTGCTAGGTGAAATAGAGTCATTCGGACAAGAGTATATTCCGATAAAAGCTGATTTAAGTAAAAGGGATGGATATAAACAAGTGACAAACTCGATTTTTTCACTTGACGGTATCGTGTATGCAAGCGGAGTCAGTATTTATGGAATGCTCTCAGATACAGATGATGAGATGATCGACCAACTATGGAATCTTCATGTTGCTTCATTAATGTCTGTCTCAAGAGAGCTTTTGCCGAAAATGACTCAAAAACAAGCTGGCAATATTGTAGCCGTATCTTCGATTTGGGGACAAATTGGCGCATCTATGGAGGTTGCTTATTCCACTGTTAAGGGTGCGCAAATATCCTTCATTAAGGCGTTGAGCAAGGAAGTTGCCAGAAACGGCATCCGTGTAAATGCTGTAGCACCAGGTGCTATCGATACGAAGATGCTTGGCATGTTTACAGTAGAAGAAAAGGAATGGATGGCAGAAGAAATTCCGATGGGCAGACTTGGCAAGGCAGAGGAAGTTGCACAATGCGTTCTATTTTTGCTGTCTGGGGACTCCTCTTATTTAACCGGACAAGTATTATCACCAAATGGCGGCTGGCATGTGTAAAAGATTTTTCCTAAGTTGTTATGCATATAATTCGGTGGAACAATCCAAAATAACTATGTAATACAACTTACAGAATTGAAAGGAGTACCTCTATGTCTATATTGCAAAACTGGGATCAATGGAAAGACTTTTTAGGTGACCGCCTTAATCATGCTCAAAACGAAGGAATGAACAAAGGCGTTATTGGTGATCTTGCATTCCAAATTGGTGATTACTTATCAAATCAAGTAGAACCAAAAAACGATCAGGAAAGAATTCTTGCTGATCTTTGGTCTGTTGCTTCTGAAGAAGAGCAGCATGCAATTGCGAACATGATGGTCAAGCTTGTCCAAAACAACGGAACTGACCGTTAATTAGGGTATGTTTAGAGGCTGCTATATCTATAGGGAGAACGTAAAAAGCAAGAAGGCAATTTAAAGCTATTCCTTTTTTTTATTTTTATGGTCACCTTATGGATTAGCGGTCTCTTTTTTCATTTTAAAAAAAAGAGTAATTTCGGCCGGAAATGAAAGGCGGATAATACATATTAGTTAGGCTTTCTATTTTTATTTGAAAGTGCTTGGTTTTTTCTTTCATCTTTAGTGACTTTCCTTTATTATTATATAGAGTTAAAAAAACGAACAGAACAAGATTTGGGGAGGATTTTTTTGAGAGAGAAGGAATGGTATCTAGAATATGAAATCCAAAAAAATCGACCTGGACTACTCGGGGAAATATCATCCTTACTAGGTATGCTTTCCATTAATATCATCACCATCAATGGGGTTGATGATGGGCGAAGAGGCTTACTTATGACAACGACGGATGATGAGCAGGTGAAACGTCTTGAATCAATTCTTTATACGATGGACACAATCAAGGTATTCAAGCTCCGTGTGCCGACACTTCGGGACAAGATGGCCGTCCGCCATGGCAGATACATACAAAGGGATGCAGATGACAAAAAGACGTTTCGGTTTATCCGAAATGAATTGGGGCTATTGGTCGATTTTATGGCAGAATTGTTTAAACTGGAAGGACATCGGCTAATAGGAATAAGAGGCATGCCGAGGGTCGGCAAAACAGAATCGATTGTCGCAGCAAGCGTCAGTGCTAACAAAAGGTGGCTACCTGTCAGCTCAACACTATTGAAACAGACTGTCAGGAGTTCATTGATTCAAGATGAATATAATGAGAACAATCTTTTTATTATAGATGGAGTTGTTTCTAGCAAACAGATTAATGAGAAGCATTGGCAGCTGATTAGAGAAGTGATGCGTCTCCCCGCTGTCAAGGTTGTCGAGCATCCGGATGTGTTTGTCCATAATACGGAATATTCTCTTGATGATTTTGATTATATTATCGAGCTACGTCATGAGCCGAATGAGGAAATCATCTTGGATGTCCGCAAGAAAAATGAGCTGCTTTTGCAAAATGAGTTTCAAGGATTTGATTTTTAGCAAGTGGAAGGTGTTATTTGTGAGTGAACTAGGAAACAGATTAAAAGAAGCAAGGCTTGCAAAAGGCTTAAGTCTTGAAGAGCTGCAGGAAATTACAAAGATACAAACCCGCTATCTTATCGGGATTGAAGAAGGCAACTTCAGTATGATGCCAGGGAATTTTTATGCCAGAGCATTCATCAAACAATACGCCGAAGCGGTGGACTTGCCGGCAGACGATTTGTTTGAAGAATATAAAAGTGAAATTCCGTCAAGCGGCAATGAAGAAATACCAGAGAAGCTGTCAAGGGTGACATCAAGAAAAACGATGTCAGAAGGCGGATCAAAGGTGCTGGACATATTGCCTAAGATTCTTATTACATTGCTTGTAATCGGGGTAATAGCTATAATTTGGTATTTTGTCTCAAAAGGCGGCAATAATGATACTGCTGCAGATAATGAAAACGCCCAAACAGAGGCGAAGTATGGCGAGTCAGAGACACTGAAGGATACGGAAAAGAACGAGGCGAAGGACGAAAATGCCTCTGAAGAACAAGCTGCAGATACAGCAACAAAAGAAGAAGAGCCTGCTGAAGAAGAGGAAACCCCTAAGCAGGAAATAAAAGTTGGTGAAACAAGCGGGAGCTCTACTACATATGAATTGAAAAATGCGGACAAGTTCAGTATCAAGCTTGTTTCAACAGGTCAGACATGGGTTAACATGCAAAACGGCAAAGGCTATTCCTTCTTTCAAGGTATATTAGATAAAGATGGGGAAGAGTCGAAGACAGTAGATTACTCGAAGGAAACAGAAGCAGTGCTTGTCATCGGCAACAGCAGCCAAACAGAGGTTTATGTAAACGATGAGAAACTTGACTTTGCTGTTTCGCCGTCAGATTCAGTGCGCCAGGACATTACAATCAAGTATGTGAAGGACAGCGAATAGACAAAATATTATTTAGCAAGACAAAAAGGGCTGTTTAATCGGCTCTTTCTTGTTTTTTGCAGTCTTTTATCTTCAAAGAAAAAAGCATTTTAAGAGAGTCATCTAGACCGCTATTTTTCGCTTTTTTCACTATTATTGGGTATAATACTAATGTTTTCATACTATTTTGGCTAGTTCGCTAAGAATGAATAAGAGGGGCGATTATTCCTACGCCAATTTTTAAGGCAACGCTATATTTGTACATAAAACGGAGGAAGTAAGATGAATTTACCTAACAAAATAACCATTTCGAGAATACTATTGATTCCGGTATTTTTAATCATTATGCTTGCAAACTTTTCATGGGGAGAATTGGAGCTGCTTGGCGTTACATTGCCTGTTACCCATTTTGTCGGTGCTCTTCTTTTCATATTGGCATCAACAACAGACTGGGTTGACGGCTATTTTGCAAGAAAATATAATCTCGTGACAGATTTGGGGAAATTTCTTGATCCATTGGCAGATAAACTGCTTGTATCAGCAGCCCTTGTTGTACTTGTAAACTTTGATATGGCCTCTGCTTGGATTACTATTGTCATAATCAGCAGGGAATTTGCAGTGACGGGGCTTCGTGCTATCCTGGCAGGCGGCGGGGAAGTGGTTGCTGCAAACATGCTTGGGAAAATAAAAACATGGGCACAAATCGTTGCGATTTCCGCATTGCTTTTGCATAACATGATTTTTGAATTGATCGGACTACAATTTGACCAGATTGCATTGTGGGTTGCATTAATCTTTACAATTTGGTCTGGCTGGGATTACTTCGCTAAGAATAAGCATGTTTTTGCTGACTCTAAATAATTTTCGTAAAAATTAGCTTTTGATTTTAAGGCAATATGGGAATAAGGGGAAAAGACAACCAAATATGGAGAGAGAAAGGGGAAATGGACGGATGAATGCAGAAATCATAGCTGTTGGTTCTGAGCTGCTGCTCGGTCAAATTGCCAACACAAACGCCCAATATATTTCAAAGCAACTGGCTAGACTCGGAGTAAATGTATACTATCACACAGCGGTAGGGGACAACTCATCCCGCCTTGAGGATGTTATAAAGATTGCTGAGTCCCGTTCAGATCTTCTTATTTTTACCGGGGGGCTTGGTCCCACTAAGGATGATTTGACGAAGGAAACAATCGCTGGACATCTTGGGAAAAAGCTTGTTTTTGATGAGGACGCTCTTCACTCAATCGAGCAATATTTTATTCGCTCCAAGCGGAAAATGACGGAGAATAATAAGAAGCAGGCTCTAGTCCTGGAAGGCTCCCGCATTCTTGCTAATGATCATGGTATGGCACCTGGAATGTTCCTTGAAAAGGACAGCCGCTTCTATATGCTTCTGCCGGGTCCGCCTAAGGAAATGCAGCCGATGTTCGATAGATACGGATATGTGGCTCTGCAGGAAAAGCTGACAACAAAGGAGCTTATCGTCTCAAGAGTACTGCGCTTTTTCGGTATTGGTGAATCGTTGCTGGAAACAGAAATTGAGGATTTGATCGACAAGCAATCAAATCCAACTATCGCACCGTTGGCCGGCGAAGGGGAAGTTACACTCCGCATAACATGCAAGCATGATTCACAAGCTGAAGCGGAGCGTTTAATCGATGATGCAGAAAAGGAAATCTTTGCACGTGTCGGCGAATTTTTTTACGGATATGATGATACGACACTCACAAAAGAGCTGTCTAAGGAACTCGAGAAACACGGTCTTACTGTAGCTGCTGCAGAAAGTTTAACTGGCGGGCTGTTCCAGCAGGAAATGACGAATATACCTGGTGCAGGCGCCGTTTTTGGCGGGGGAGTTGTCTGCTATACAAATGAAGTGAAGCAAAATGTCCTTTCTGTCAAAGAGGAGACGATTGAGAATCATGGTGTCGTAAGTGAACAGTGTGCGATTGAACTGGCTGAAAATGTTGCTAAGCTGATCGGCACAGACATCGGCATCAGCTTTACAGGAGTTGCAGGTCCTGATGATTTAGAAGGACATCCCGTTGGAACAGTTTATATCGGGATCGCTGTAAAAGGAAAACCAACCATTTCAGAAAAGCTTCTTCTTGGAGGAGGCCGTTCAGCAAACAGAAGCAGATCGTCAAAATACGGGCAGTTCTTCCTGCTTAAAGAATTGCAGAAGCTGTAATCATCACTCCTGTCTCATTTCTTAGTTATTGGTGCAGCGTTTTAAAAAAATCGAATGAATGTTCTACTTTTTGCTGTACAAACTCGGAGAAAAAGAGTATATTTAATATATATTCTTGAACACCAAATGAATCTGCTGTATGGAAAGTGATTCATTTTTATATATTAAAGGAGGAGAATTTTTTGAGCGATCGTCAAGCTGCGTTAGAAATGGCATTAAAGCAGATAGAGAAACAATTTGGTAAAGGTAGCATCATGAAACTGGGAGAACAGACAGACCGGGTTGTCTCCACTATTTCGAGCGGTTCATTGGCATTGGATGCAGCACTTGGGGTAGGCGGCTATCCAAGAGGCCGTATTATTGAAATCTATGGTCCTGAAAGCTCAGGTAAAACGACTGTTGCTCTTCATGCGATTGCAGAAGTGCAAGCAACAGGAGGACAAGCTGCATTTATCGATGCGGAGCATGCACTAGATCCTGTTTACGCACAAAAGCTGGGCGTAAATATTGATGAGCTGCTTCTTTCTCAGCCGGATACAGGAGAACAGGCGCTTGAAATCGCTGAAGCATTGGTGAGAAGCGGCGCTGTTGACATCCTTGTTATCGACTCTGTTGCAGCACTTGTTCCTAAAGCGGAAATTGAAGGGGAGATGGGTGATTCCCATGTCGGTTTGCAGGCTCGCTTAATGTCACAAGCGCTTCGTAAGCTTTCAGGAGCAATCAACAAATCGAAAACAATCGCGATTTTCATTAACCAGATTCGTGAAAAAGTTGGCGTTATGTTCGGAAACCCTGAAACAACACCAGGTGGTCGCGCGTTGAAATTCTATTCAACTGTTCGCTTGGAAGTTCGTCGTGCAGAGACACTTAAACAAGGTACGGATATGGTCGGAAACAAAACGAAAATAAAAGTTGTAAAAAATAAAGTAGCACCGCCGTTCAGAGTTGCTGAAGTCGATATTATGTATGGGGAAGGAATATCCAAAGAAGGGGAAACAATTGATCTTGGCTCTGAGCTGGATATTGTTCTAAAGAGCGGATCTTGGTATTCCTACAATGATGAGCGTTTAGGCCAAGGCCGTGAAAATGCGAAGCTTTTCCTTAAAGAAAACAAAGATATCCTTCTTGAAATTCAGAAGAAAATTCGTGACCACTACGGTTTGGATGACGAAGTTGTCTTGAAGCCAGGAAAAGACGAAGAAGACCAAGAGTCTTTTGAATTAGTAGACTAATGTAATGAAAGGATAGCGGCAATATGACCGCTATCCTTTTTTTTAATGCATGAAAAAGAGCAAACACGCTGTTTAGGTCATTTTTTTCCTGTCTATACTAGTAATACAAACGGATTTACTCTCTAGACAATAAAGCGGGAAATGAGAGCATCCTATTCGATTAGCTGCAGTTTATTTACAAGTTGAGATAATAATGTGTAATTTACCAAAAAGTATTATATTATACATAGGTGAATAAGACGAAACCTTATGAAAATTAGTGTCTACCTCCTAATTCAAGCTCTTGACAATGAATTGGCACAACTATACAATTATATTGTATATTTTACATTTTTATGAGTATGAAAAACCTAGAAACTATTTGCGGCTAGGGCAGCACTTTCGCTTTAAAAAGAACTATAAGCCAATACTTTTAAAATCGTAACAACACAACTTAATAGCAAGAGGAGGTGAAATGATGGAAACCAATACAATTATCATCTCCATTTTGCTTGGCCTAATCGTAATTGCCGTTG
>JAPSHL010000360.1 GCA_031179905.1 Bacillus sp. (in: firmicutes)
CTGTTGGTCCATTTCCAGGTACGCTGCAAGAAACATGGGGACGTATATACTCAGAGTGGTTTCCATCCTCCAACTACGAAGCAGCAACAGGCCCTGAAATCCTATCGATAAAAGATAAAGATTTAATTTCACCAACTGTAAAAAGTGAAATTTGGATTCCTGTTGTCGCAAAATAAATAGTATATAAAATAGAGCTGGTAATAACAGCTCTATTTTATATGTACCAAAAGCAGGAGAATACTTAAATAATTAATGGTAAAATGAAGGAATGAAAGAGTCGAACAAAATAAAAGTATATCCAGGAAAGGAAGTAAAACAAATGGATTTTCATACAGTGATGAGTGAGCTTGAAGCACTTGGCAAGGAACGTACAAAGAAGATTTACATGTCTAACGGTGCACATGAGCCCCTATTTGGTGTCGCTACAGGTGCTATGAAACCACTCGCTAAAAAAATTAAAATTAATCAATCTTTGGCAGAAGAGCTATATGCAACAGGGAATTATGATGCGATGTATTTTTCAGGTGTTATTGCAGATCCAAAAGCGATGACAGAGTTGGATTTCGAGCGCTGGATAGAGGGTGCATACTTTTATATGCTGTCAGATTATGTGGTAGCAGTAACATTATCTGAGGCAGATATAGCACAAGACGTAGCTGATAAGTGGATAGTGAGCGGAGACGAATTGAAAATGTCTGCAGGCTGGAGCTGCTACTGTTGGATGCTGGGGAATCGCAAAGACACTGAATTCTCCGATAGCAAGATTTCAAGCATGCTTGAAACAGTCAGAGATACAATTGCTGAATCACCGGAACGAACGAAATCTGCTATGAACAATTTTGTATATACGGTTGGTGTTTCTTACCAACCGCTCCATGAAAAGGCGGTAGAAACAGCTAAACAAATAGGAATAATCGAAATGAAAAGAGAAAACAAAAAAAGCAGTTTCTTAAATGCTTATGAAAATATTCAAAAAGAAGTGGATAGAGGAAGAATAGGATTTAAGCGCAAATATGTCAGATGTTGATGGAATCGCTTCAGTATGCTGAGAAATGAAAGGAGAGATTAAGTATAAAAATTAATCAATTAATTGCCAACAATACAAAAAGCTCACCTATGTATATGAAGTATTCTGTTATAAAAAACTTTTTCGTTCTATCAAAGGAAATGAATAGCTGCAACAAAAAAAGAAGTGCGTTCCTCGAACGTACTTCTTTAAAAATTTACATAAAAAAATATGTAATTAACCATTGCAAAAAATGAACTGCCATGGTAAATTTACATAGGTATGTGTTTTATATTATGGAATCATCGTATATTATCCCTATCTTAATTATACGATGATTCCATGCTTTCGTCAATCTTTTTTAAAAATTATTTTAAAAGGAGTGTTATGGAAACATTGATTAAGGAATTCAACCTGCTTTTAAAGGCTGAAAGAAGAATGGTTTAAACTTGAATTTATTGGAATTATAGTTAATTTATTTTGTCCAAAAAAAGAAAACAAAGAAAGAGGGACTGATTAGACATGTCAAAGGAAACTAACTCACCGCCATATGGCATGATTGCGATTTTATTTATCGGAGCCTTTGTTGCAATATTAAATGAAACATTGCTAAACGTTGCCCTTCCAGCAATTATGGAAGAATTCGACGTGAACGCGACTGCGGTGCAGTGGCTGTCTACAGGTTATATGCTTATTAATGGGATATTGATACCGGCTAGTGCCTTCTTCATTCAGCGTTTTTCTGATAAAAAGTTATTTCTTACAGCGATGTTATTATTTACTTTAGGTACACTCTTAGCAAGTGTCGCTCCAGCGTTTGGTGTGCTTTTAGGAGCGCGTATGATTCAAGCTGCAGGTTCTGCTATTATGATGCCGCTATTAATGAATGTCATGCTTACTGCATTTCCGGTTGAAAAAAGAGGGGCAGCAATGGGGATGTTTGGTCTTGTTATGATTACAGCCCCGGCAATTGGACCAACACTTTCCGGTTGGTTGATTGAGCACTACAGCTGGAGGATGTTATTTGATATTGTTCTTCCAATTGCTGTTTTAACTTTAGTCTTTGCTTTCATCAAACTTAAGGATGTAACAGCACAACGTGACATTAAGCTTGATGTTATTTCATTAGTTTTATCAAGCATTGGATTCGGCGGCTTGCTGTATGGCTTTAGTTCTGCAGGAGAAAAAGGCTGGGATAGCCCATTGGTTTACGGAACAATTACCATTGGTGCACTAGCTTTATTTATCTTTATCCTTCGTCAGTTGCGGATGGATGAGCCGATGCTTGAGTTTCGAATCTATAAATATCCAATGTTTGCTTTGTCATCGGTCATTTCGATCGTAATTTCAGTTGCAATGTTTTCATCGATGATTTTACTGCCAATCTATGTACAGACCATTCGTGGGATTTCTCCAATGGATTCTGGGCTCCTAATGCTTCCAGGAGCAATTGTAATGGGGATTATGTCGCCGATAACAGGGAAGCTCTTTGATAAGTACGGTGCTAGAATATTGGCCGTGATTGGGTTAACGATTACCGTAGTTACGTCTTTTTATTTCAGCAA
>JAPSHL010000135.1 GCA_031179905.1 Bacillus sp. (in: firmicutes)
TTATTAAGATACTGTGTATGTACTTACTGGCCATACTAGCATAAAAATAAGGAGAATTAGCCTCTAGCTATTCCCCTTTAATTGCATCTTCATTGGAAAAGTACCGATTAACACCTTTATAGATAGATGCTGCTATTTTATTCTGGTACTCGTCATCCATTAAGTTCTTTTTCTCTGCAGGATTGGATAGAAAACCAATTTCCACAAGGGCACCTGGCTTTTCCGCATACTTTAGAATATATACACTGCTGAGCGGCTTTGCTTGCCTTGTTGTGTTTTCTAGGTTTTCAATTAGCTCATCTTGAATAAATTTTGCTGCAATCTCATTATCCTCTTTCTGCGGAGAAAAAAAGGTCTGTGCTCCACTCCATTTAGAAGATGGAATAGCATTCAGATGTATACTTAAAAACAAATCAGCATCTGATGAATTAATCATATTGAGTCTTTCCTTCAGATCTGCTACCTTCCGATTACGGTATCCCTTTACATCCTCTCCTGCTAAATCCTTATCTTCCTCTCTTGTCATTATAACTAATGCACCTTGTTCCTGAAGATAATCGCGGATTTTCAGGGAGACATCCAATGCAACATCTTTCTCTAACACTTCCTCATCACCTGCTCCGCCATCTGGGCCTCCATGACCAGGATCAATGACAATTATTTTCCCGGTTAAAGGCAGATTCCAAGCATCCCATGAGTCATCATCAGAAAAGTCAAATTGCAAGATAAAAAAAAGGAGGATGAGTCCCAATGCAAATATACTAATCTTTAGTTTGTTATTCACTGTCCTAGTCAATCCCTCCTGCTCGTCCTTATTCTAAATATATGGGACAAGAAGACGGTTTAGAACAAGTCCTAAAAAAAATCAAGCGGTGTGCAGCACCGCCTGATCTCAATGAAGTCTAAGTTTTTTTCTCTTAATAGCTTTATTATATCCTTCTAACCACCAGGCATTAACGAATTGCTCACAAAGGTAGTAAAGTGATTCATTTTTACTGCTTTCTTCACTTCCCCAGTAAAGGAGAAAATGAAATAATGTATCCTTTAAATGTTTATCCTCTTCTAGGCATCTATTTTTAATTGTGGAGATATCTTCTCCCCATACGCTAAATTTGCTGAAGTTTGCACCTAACAAAAATGCTTCAATAGCTACATCATAACAAGCCTCTTCCATACCTTGATTCATAATAACACTTGAAGTCAATTGAGAAGATCCAAAGTAGTGAGCTACCTTCTCTTTTAAGTCCTTTACTGAAAGCTCTCTTAGTACCGACTTTTCATATTTAATTTGCTTTTCTCTTTTTTTAAGATCGAAGTTCATAATGACTGTCACTGATTTCACCTCTTGAAAATAGTTTTTAACTAAATCAGATGCGCAATTCAAGGATAGGGACTTTTTCCGTATCCAAATAATATGGATGTTTCTATATATGGAAAAATATAAGATGGATAATAAAAATGAAGAGAATAACTCATAATAATACTGAAAAAATGAAGGAAGTATGAGGTGCCAGAATGAATCAATCCTTAGCATATGTAAGAGAAGTTCTATCTCTGTATACAGACCGTTCCGATACAGGGAAAAATATTTACAGCAAAATGATGGAAGGCCATTTTATGTCAGAAGAGGCATTTGTCCGAGAATTATCAGAAGGAGAAATCAACTTTTTAAATCAAGTTTTAGAAGAGGAAATCCAGCATGCAAAAAACGAGCAAGATTCAAAAAGAGCTCATCATTTAAACGACGTATATGAACTGTTGTTTTAATAAAAAAGGTCAGGCTTCGCACTAGATTTGCATCTAGATGTGTTTGCCTGACCTTTTTATTATTAACGTTCTCTACCATCCTCGTCTTCCACATATGGATCATGCTCATACGCAGGTAAATCTCCAAAGCTGGTCATTATACCCTCTTCATCCAAACTTTGCTCATATCTTTTATGCTGCTGATTAGGATATACAGTGATATTCTTCCCCTCTATATCCACCCCTACAAAATTCTCATAGTCCTCGACATATCCAACATTTTCATAAGAGTCAATGGAGAGGTCATTGTAGTGATCAAATACAGGGCGAACAAAATCAGACGGAGTCTCAGACGTACCAAAACTCTCGACGTCCTGCCAGGAATCTTCTGCATCATAGGCAACTGTTTCATCTTGTTCATCCATATCGAACTTACCAAATGGGGGCATAAGCACACCTTCTTCAACTGGACGTTCGTGAGAAACGATTTTATCCGGTGTATGTTCTATACAGTATCTTGCAGTCGGGAGAGCCTCAAGTCTTTCAAGAGGAATATCCTTGCCACACTCCACGCATTTCCCATATGTGCCCTTTTCGATTGCCTTTAATGCATTGACAACACCATCATATTCAAATCTGTAATGCTCATTTAGGGCAATATCTTTTTCTCTTTCATATAGCTCCGTTCCCTCATCTCCAGGGTGATTATCATAACTCGATAATTCCCCGACCGAATCATGCGCATGACTTCGGATTAGATTCAAGTGGTCATTTATATCGTATCTTTCTTCTATGTTTTGTTTTTCCTGTTCTAACACCGATTGAAATTCATTAAGTTGTTGTTTAGTCAGCATGAGATTTTTCCTTTCATTAAATCTTTTGCCTTATTAGTATGAACGAAAAAAACAAGAACATTGAAGGAAATATGTACTTGTATACACTTAATATAATGGGGAACGATATGGAATGTTGTCAGGATTTCTTATCAATGCGAATTTCCTTTTTCCTCATTCTATACCAGTAATAAAAATTGGCAGCTGCCTCATACGGAATATCTGCTATGTCGGTATGAACGATTGGCTTGGAACGGTTGACAATATCAATTGTTGCTAAACCAAATCGCTTTTGCCAACGGGACTGCCCCACCTCAACCTCAATCACTTTGTTTCTTTTCGTAAGAAATAAAGATGTTTGAAAACTGCCTGATTTCATCTGGATAAATTCATCCTTTACTATATAGCGGCTGTTCATAAAGTCCAGAATCCGTAATAGATAAACAAACAGCAACACCGCAAAAGAAGCGTACCATAAGCTTGGTTTAAAAATGCAGAGTGCAATCAATGATAAAATCCACAAATAGCTTGGTCTTAACAACCTTGCCGCAAGTGCAGTTTTCGGCAGGCTTGTCATTTTTGAATGTATCTTGTACTCAGGTAATAACTCATGGACAATGGCATATGCTTTCCCTATCGGCAAAAAAGGATAAAGAGAATTAGACTTTAAGTCTTCTTCTCCTGTCTCTCCCGCACTTACTAATTTGACCTCTGCAAGTTTCAGGATTCGCTTTAATGGTGATTGGATTACCTCAATTGCCTGAACCTTCTCTTTTAAGATTGAAAAAGCGACCTCATCCACTAGCCCCTTTCTAATGTAAATCCTGTTACTGTCGGATGAAATTTGGTATTTACCATATCTCCAATAGGTTGAGATGACACCATAAGCAACTGCAGCCACTGTAAAAAGGAACAGCAGTATTGCAACCATCCACCAGTATCTCATAACGCCGCTAAACCAATCCCCCATCTTATTTGTAACAGGGAAAATATCTTCCATATTTGAATAGATGGAAAAAACAACTGGTATTAGTGCAAAAAAACTAAAAGATGTAAAGGATGCCTTTAAGACATCTTGTTTTGATGCTATAAAATGAATCTTTCTGTCATTTGATTTCTCTGCAATAAAATCAAGATTTTCTTCAACTGCTTCGCCAGCAATCTCTATATATTCGGTTGAAGCAATAGTCTCAAGCCAATCTGCTTCTTTTCGAGAGACAGCAGGCAGTGCAATCGAACCGTTGTCTCCTGACTCGCCAGTCTCCATTGTAATGGAAGAGATATTGAATAGTTTATGAATAACAGTGCTGCGCCTTTGAATATTTTGTATCTTATTCAAATAGACAACTCGCTCAGATTTTTTTATGACACCCGATTTGATATGAATAGCTTCATCTTTAATTGTATAACGGTAGAAACACCATTCGAAGATTATGTACACAATAGCAATAAGAATAAATACTGCAAATAGATACTGTAAAGCTATCCAGAACTTGCTGTCTGTACCAAAATGGATGACATAAAGAAAGATAAGAAATATTATATTGGTTTTAACCAATGTAATGATATCCAGCAGCATTTTTAGTGGATGCAGCCTTGCTGTCCTTCCTTCCATCATTCCACTTCCTTTATCTTTGCATAATGTGCTATTTGATCCCTTAGTTCCCGCGCTTCCTCTTGCGGAATAGCCGGTATTTTATGACTGCTTCCCATTGTGCCGACAGAGATAGAATACAGCTGGAATTTTCTTAGCAACGGCCCCTGAACCAGTTCAACCGACTGTACCTTTGTCATTGGGATTAGTTGATGCTTTCTATTCCAGATACCTGATTTCAACTGAATGAACTCTTCATCCACATCATACCGCCAATATTTTTGCTTTAATGACGGTTCAATAAAAATTCCCCATATGGCCGATAATACCGTCATTCCTAGAAGACCAATAATAATCCAGCCAATCCAATACTTCCATTCAAAATAAACATCTAAATAAAATACTATGCAAAGAACAACTAAAACCCCCATATTTATGAGAGATTCTGATATCCGCCAAACTTTCATTGCTTTTTCAGAAATGCATCTCTTCGGTTCCTCAATTTTACTGTACATTTCTTCATTCACCTCCAAGCTTTATAATTGTAATACGTGTGATTGGAGAATTAGTTTCTGTTATTCAAAAAATACCTCTAGATTGTGTTGCTTTTTAAGAGTTTTGACTATTTATTTTACCTTATAGAAAATAGTAATTAAAAATAGGCCTATAGGTTCTGTTTTACTAATTTTGTTATCGTATCATAGATTATGAAAGCGTTTTAAAAATAGGTTCAAAGGAGGTTGATTTGGCTCAATTTCATTTAGTTAATAGTTAGTCATCACCATTATAGAGCTCCCCCTATAAAATCATCACTTCCAAGAATGGAGCTGTCCCTTGCAAACAAGTTTTCACTTTAAAATGAAGGAGATCTGTCAATGAAAAAAAGTAACATGCGACTTTTGCTGCCAGCCACCCTAGCTTTAGTATTGATGATTCCAAGTGCTGCATTTGCGGAAAAATCCAATAACAAACCCTCTTCCAGTGCAAACACTGAAGTGCCTGATTTTCAAGATGTATCAGTCCATGATCCATCCATTGTAAAGGACGGTGACACTTACTATGTATTTGGATCCCATATTGAAGCAGCTAAATCGGAGGATCTAATTAACTGGGAAACCTTCACAAATGGCTATACAACACCTAATAACAAGCTGTATGGCGATTTATCCAAAAACTTAGCTGGTTCATTTAAGTGGGCTGGTGAAAATGATTCTGACAGCAAGGGAGGATTCGCTGTTTGGGCTCCCGATGTATTTTGGAATAAAGATTATATAAATAAGGACGGAAGCAAAGGTGCATACATGATTTACTACAGCGCTTCTTCTACTTATATACGCTCAGCAATCGGTTATGCTGTCTCTGAAAATATTGAAGGTCCATATGAATATGTCGATACTATAGTCTATTCCGGTTTCACAAAGGAAAGTGCAAAAGATGCTAACAGCAACGTCGATAAGAAATGGGTAAATACAAATATTAGCAACTTAATCAACTCCGGCAGACTGAAAGATCCAAATGACAGCTGGTTTAATTCAGACGGCTCCTATAACAACAATATGTATCCTAATGCTATTGATGCTAATGTGTTCACAGCTGCTGACGGGAAGCTGTGGATGACATATGGTTCCTGGTCCGGCGGAATCTATATACTGGAGATAGACAAGAAAACAGGTAAACCAATCTACCCTGGTAAAGATGGAAAAACAAAGGATGGCAGAATAATTGATCGTTACTTCGGTACAAAAGTAGCGGGTGGTTATTACAAATCTGGAGAAGGTCCATATGTGGTTTATGATAAGAATACGAAATATTATTATTTATATGTGACATACGGCTGGTTAGGTGCTGATGGCGGCTATAATATGAGGCTGTTCCGCTCCAAATCACCGGATGGCCCGTATGTGGATGCAAGCGGTCAGACTGCAGTGCTTCCTGGTAATGTAGATAATTCTCCATATGGAAATAAGGTAATGGGTAATTTCTTGTTTGAACGAAGAATTGGTGATCCAGGTACTGGTATCGGAGTCGGCTATGTATCTCCTGGTCATAATTCTGCTTTTATTGATCCTAAAACGGGGCAGCATTTCCTAGTGTTCCACTCTCGCTTCCCTCAAACAGGTGAAATGCATGAAGTGCGTGTCCACCAAATGTTCATGAACAGTGAAGGATGGCCAGTTGCTTCACCTTACCGCTACAGCGGGGAAAAGCTAGAAAAAGTGAATAGACAAGATCTTATTGGCCAATATCAGTTTATTAATCATGGAAAAACCTACTCAGGGGATATTACAGAGTCTGTTTATATCGAACTGACTAAAAACGGAAAAATAACAGGAGATTTATCTGGTACTTGGAAAAAAACAAGTCATAACGAAGCAGAAATAAAGATTGATGGCAGCACCTATAACGGCGTTTTTGTCCGCCAATGGGATGAAACTTCAGAAAGCTATGTGATGACATTTACAGCAATGTCTAATGATGGAGTTACAGTTTGGGGCAGCAAGATGGAAGATAAAACAGATAAGGAAATAGTTCAAGATGTAAAAAATGACCTTGATCTCGGTGATGTAGCTAACGTAGTATCCAATATAGCCTTGCCAACAGAGGGGACACGCCATACATCGATCACTTGGAAAACCTCTGATTCGAATGTCATTTCAAAAACAGGCGCTGTAACACGTCCAGAAGCTGGTAATGCGAGTAAAGAGGCAACATTAACAGCAACCATTACAAGGGGAACGTACACAACAACCAAAACCTTCACCATTACTGTTTTGCCATATAAGGAAAATGGTTTGGCGGCTCAATACTCATTTGAAGGGAATTTAAATGACAGCAACGCTCAATTCGGCAGCGGTACAGTAACAGGAAACAGGATTGATAACACAGGCGGATCTATTTCCTACGGTGATGGAGTAAACAGCGGAAAAGCAGCAGTATTCAATGGAGCTTCAGGCATACGCCTTCCAAATGGATTAATAACAAGCGACAACTACAGTGTCTCCCTCTGGATTAAACCAGAGCAGCTGACACAATACACTACCACTTTCTTCGGTGCTAGAGACAGTAACAACTGGATTAGCCTCCTTCCATATGGCACAGGAAACGGCAACACAGAAGTATGGTCTGGCAGCACCACATGGTATGATGCATCAATCGGAAGTCAAATCAAAACTGGTGAATGGACACACCTTGCTTTCACAGTAGATAAAGATGCAATTTCCGTGTACGTAAACGGAAGTGAAAAGTATAAAGGTACGAGTTTCCCTAACATATTCACAAATGCAAATACAAGCTTTAGTTTAGGTGTAAACTGGTGGGACCAGCCATTTAAAGGATCTATGGATGAATTGAAAGTTTATGATGGTCCGCTCACAGCGGAAGAAATAGCAGCACTTGCACAAAAGAGCGAATAAGTGATGGAAAGACCCGTATACAAAAGATATGGGTCTTTTCTTAGTTTTTCTTAAAAAAAAACCCCCTTATTTCCTCTTCGTATTTATAAAAGCTAGAATCCAACATACAAGAAAAACTTAATGGAACGATCATGAAATTCCTCTCTCCCAATCAAGGCAGTAATGACTAATATAAATTCCATACTCAGTAAAAGAGAAAATATAATAAAAAAACTCCCAAGCCATAAGCTTGAGAGTCTTTGAAACGCCAAAATTAACGTTTTGAGAACTGAGGTGCACGACGAGCGCCTTTAAGACCGTATTTTTTACGTTCTTTCATACGAGCGTCACGAGTTAGCAATCCAGCACGTTTTAGTGTTGGACGGTATTCAGGATCTGCTTGTAGCAAAGCACGAGCGATTCCGTGACGGATAGCTCCAGCTTGACCAGTGTATCCCCCACCGCTAACATTTACAAGGATATTGTAGCTTCCAGTAGTTTCAGTAGCTACTAATGGTTGTTTTACAACTTCACGCAAAGCTGCAAATGGAATATAGTTTTCGATTTCACGACCATTGATGATGATTTGACCGTCGCCTGGTACTAAACGTACACGTGCAACGGAACTTTTACGACGACCAGTACCGATATATTGAACCTGTGCCATTACTTTTACCTCCCTTATTAATTATCCGCGAAGTTCGTAAACTTCTGGTTGTTGTGCTTGGTGCGGATGCTCGCTACCAGCGTATACATGTAATTTTTTAAACATTTGACGACCAAGAGAATTCTTTGGAAGCATGCCTTTGATAGCAAGCTCAAGCATTTTCTCAGGGTAGTTTGTACGCATTTCTAAAGCAGTTCTTTGCTTTAGTCCACCTGGATGCATTGTATGACGGTAGTAAATTTTGTCTGTTAATTTTTTACCAGTCAATTCGATTTTTGAAACATTTAAAAGAATAACATGATCACCAGTGTCCACATGTGGTGTGAAAGTTGGTTTGTGTTTTCCACGTAGGATTGATGCTACTTCACTAGCAAGACGACCTAAAGTTTTGCCTTCAGCATCAATCACGTACCATTTACGGTCAACATTATTTGAATTAGCCATGAACGTTGTACGCATGAGTTTCCCTCCTGAATGTAAGTTTTAATTTTTTGTTTGTTTTAATGATTTACGACTATATGTTCACACAATAAGATTCCGGGGCTTAATGTGGGTTTATAATACATACCATATTATGATATATGCTGGAGTCCCATATGTCAAGAAAATGTTACACCAGGTTTAGTTGTTATGACTATTTCTTTTAAAGCTGCTTTCTTCAGCTTAATAAAAGACCTTCCAGAGATAAAGTCCGTTTGCTGAAGCGGTTTTACCTGCGGCTTTACGGTCTTTTTTCTCTAGTATCTCTTTAATGGATTCAGGCTTTCTTTTTCCTCTGCCCACATCCACTAATGTCCCAATAATGATGCGTACCATATTATACAGGAAACCATTTCCTTCAAAGGAGAAGATAAGCATGTCCTCCTCTTCCATCAGCTTCATGGACGTGATAGTCCTTACCTTATCTTCTTTATCGGTCTTCATGGAACAAAAGCTGGTGAAATCATGCTCTCCGACAAAATAATCGAGGGCTTCCCGCATGGCGCCTATATCCAGCTTATACGGATAATAATATGCATAATTACGCTTAAAGGGATCTCTCCTTTCAGAGAGATGAATAAAATAGCGGTATTCCTTACCTTTTACGCCGTACCTAGCATGGAAGCTCATATCAACAGCTTCTATTGTAGAAAAAACAATATCGTGTGGCAGCATAGCATTTAAAGCAAGCTCCCACTTACCAGCAGGTATATCTAAATCGGAATCAAAATGGATGACTTGTCCCTTTGCATGGACAC
>JAPSHL010000013.1 GCA_031179905.1 Bacillus sp. (in: firmicutes)
TTGGTGGGCTCACAAGGCGGTGCCAACCCGTTAAACAGGCACAAGCTGCCTGACGTGCATTTCAGGACTACAAATGAGATGGTTGACGGCTTCCGTTTCCTGGGGGAAGAAAAGGCAAAAGAAATTGTAGTTACCAACAGTAATAAGATTGCTGACATGATCGATGAAATCAAGCCAATCAAAGATGATTTGTATACGCCGAAAATTGAAGGTGCAGACGAAGAAATGCGGGAAATGAGCTACAACATGGCCAGAAGCATATACGGCGATGAGCTTCCTGAAATTGTCGAAGCACGACTGGAAAAAGAATTGAAAAGTATCATCGGCCATGGATTCGCCGTTATTTACTTGATTTCCCACAAACTCGTTAAGAAATCATTGGATGATGGATACTTGGTAGGATCACGTGGATCTGTCGGATCATCATTCGTTGCTACAATGACAGAAATTACTGAGGTTAATCCGCTGCCACCGCATTATGTGTGTACAAGCTGTAAGCAATCAGAATTCTTCAATGAC
Source organism: Bacillus sp. (in: firmicutes) (assembly GCA_031179905.1). Classification (GTDB taxonomy): domain Bacteria; phylum Bacillota; class Bacilli; order Bacillales; family Cytobacillaceae; genus Niallia. The sequence continues at coordinate 520 of JAPSHL010000013.1, forward strand.
GGTTCTGTCGGTTCAGGCTTCGATTTGCCTGACAAAGATTGCCCGAATTGCGGAATCAGATATAAAAAAGATGGACATGATATCCCATTTGAAACCTTCCTTGGTTTTAAAGGAGATAAGGTTCCTGATATCGATTTGAATTTTTCTGGAGAGTACCAGCCAAAAGCCCATAACTATACAAAGGTGCTGTTTGGTGAGGAATATGTTTACCGTGCAGGAACGATAGGAACTGTTGCGGATAAGACAGCTTACGGATATGTAAAGGCATATCAGCAGGATAATAATCTGCAAATAAGAGGTGCTGAAATAGACCGGCTTGCATCAGGCTGCACTGGTGTAAAACGTACAACTGGTCAGCATCCGGGGGGAATTATCGTAGTTCCTGATTATATGGATATTTACGACTTCTCGCCAATACAATTTCCGGCTGATGACAGAAACTCAGAATGGAAAACGACACACTTTGACTTCCATTCCATTCATGATAATTTGCTTAAGCTTGATATACTGGGACACGATGATCCGACAGTTATCAGAATGCTGCAAGATTTAAGCGGAATTGATCCAAAAACAATTCCGACAGATGACCCGGAAGTAATGAAAATCTTCAGCGGTACAGAGTCGCTAGGTGTTACAGCTGAACAGATTAATTGCAAGACAGGTACTTTTGGAATTCCGGAGTTCGGAACAAAATTTGTTCGGCAAATGCTAGAAGATACAAAACCAACGACATTCTCAGAACTTGTCCAAATTTCTGGACTTTCGCATGGGACAGATGTTTGGCTCGGCAATGCCCAAGAGCTTATTCACAATAATATCTGTAACCTGAGTGAAGTTATTGGCTGCCGTGATGACATCATGGTTTACCTGATATACCAGGGATTAGACCCGGCATTTGCCTTTAAAATCATGGAAAGTGTCCGTAAAGGTAAAGGTCTGACAGATGAGATGGAAGAAGAAATGCGTAAAAACGAAGTACCGGAATGGTACATTGATTCATGCAAAAAGATAAAATATATGTTCCCGAAGGCGCATGCTGCAGCTTACGTCCTTATGGCCGTAAGGATTGCCTATTTTAAAGTGCATCTTCCGCTCCTTTACTATGCAGCATACTTTACAGTAAGGGCAGAGGATTTTGATGTAGATGCAATGGTGAAAGGCGCCCAAAGCATAAAAGCAGTTATAGATGAAATCAGTGGAAAAGGTCTTGACGCATCTACTAAGGAGAAAAACTTGCTTACAGTTATGGAGCTTGCCTATGAGATGGTAGAGCGCGGATTCTCTTTTCAAAAAGTCGATTTATATAAATCAAGTGCTTCTGAATTCATCATTGAAGGGAATACTCTCATTCCGCCGTTTAACAGTATTCCTGGACTTGGAACAAATGCTGCATTAAATATTGTACGTTCAAGACAAGACGGTGAATTCCTTTCTAAAGAAGATTTGCAACAACGCGGAAAAGTGTCTAAGACAATCATGGAGTATTTGGATAACCATGGCTGCCTAGCAGACATGCCGGATCAAAATCAGCTGTCATTATTCTAAAGCTGTTCTAACATTTAGGGGAAAGGTCAGCGAACCTTGCTGTATCTGACTTCTATTTGCATAAATAGTGTGGTTATGGTATAGTTTAGTTGGAAATACTAAAGATAACTTTCGCGAATGGAGAGTGGGGCAACCCACTCTTTCCTATTGTACGCAACTTTTTAATCATGTTTACAAGCTGTGAAGCCAATAGATTCGCGAAATATTATTAAATAAGTTAGACAAGATAAGCATGCTTTAAGTTTGCAATCTTGCCTCAATAATTGTTCCTTGCTTAAGGAGGGAAAAAGTTTGAGCAAAGTGACAGGAATAGTCGAAGAAATGGTTAATCCAATATTAGAAGATCTTAGTTTAGAACTTGTTGACATTGAGTATGTAAAAGAAGGTCCTAACTACTTTTTGCGCGTTTTCATTGATAAGGACAACGGTGTAGATATTGATGAATGTGCTGCGGTCAGTGAAAAACTAAGCGAAAAGCTGGATGAAGTTGATCCGATTCCAGAGAACTATTTCCTTGAGGTTTCTTCTCCTGGTGCCGAAAGACCATTAAAGAAAGAAAAGGATTTCCAAAGAGCAATTGGGAAAAATGTACATATAAAAACATATGAACCGATTGACAACGAAAAAACCTTTGAAGGAATTCTGGCAGGCTTTGATGGCAATGTTGTCACAGTAGAAGTGAAAATCAAAACTAGAAAAAAAACTATTGAAATTCCTTATGAAAAAGTTGCAAAAGCAAGACTTGCTGTGAGCTTCTCATAAGAAATACAAAGTGCTTTTGCCATTAGTATAGCAAAGCACTTTTGCACTTATTTTTACTATTGCGTCAGCCCTTTAGCCTTTGAACATTTCAAAGTCAGGCTAAGAAGTCAAAGAACGACTTCTGAGTCCTGTCTCTCAGGTTTGAGCAAAGGGCTTCCGCTCTATATTTTCCATTGAGGTTAAAGGGGGATACACTCTCATGAGCAGTGAATTAGTTGATGCTCTTGTATTGCTTGAGAAAGAAAAAGGAATTTCGCGTGATGTAATTATCGAAGCTATTGAGGCTGCACTTATTTCTGCATACCGTCGAAATTTCAACCAAGCACAAAATGTTCGTATAGATTTAAATTTAGGTTCAGGCACAATGCGTGTATTTGCACGTAAAGAAGTTGTCGATGAAGTTTTTGATCCGCGTCTGGAAATTTCATTGGAGGATGCTCAAAAGGTAAATCCTAACTATGAAGTTGAGGATGTCGTTGAATTGGAAGTGACTCCTAAAGACTTTGGTCGAATTGCAGCACAAACAGCTAAACAAGTTGTTACACAGCGTGTGCGTGAAGCTGAAAGAGGAATTATTTATTCGGAATTTATCGACCGCGAAGAAGATATCATGACTGGTATCGTTCAGCGTCAAGACAGCAAGTTCATTTATGTGAGCTTAGGAAAAATCGAGGCAATCCTGCCTGCAAATGAACAGATGCCAAATGAGTTCTACAAGCCCCATGACCGCATTAAAGTATTTTTGACTAAAGTTGAAAAAACAACAAAAGGTCCACAAATTTATGTGTCTAGAACACATCCAGGATTATTAAAAAGATTGTTTGAAATGGAAGTGCCGGAAATTTATGACGGTACTGTAGAAATTAAATCAGTTGCCCGCGAAGCTGGTGACAGATCTAAAATCTCTGTCCACTCTGAAAACGAAGAAGTTGATCCAGTAGGTTCATGCGTCGGTCCTAAAGGAACTCGTGTTCAGACAATTGTTAATGAGCTTAAAGGCGAAAAAATCGATATCGTACAATGGTCGCAAGATCCCAAAGTATTCGTTGCTAATGCTCTAAGTCCATCTAAAGTGTTGGAAGTAATTGTAGATGAGGAAGAGAAAGCGACAACTGTTATCGTACCTGATTACCAGCTTTCATTGGCAATTGGAAAAAGAGGCCAAAATGCACGCCTTGCTGCAAAGCTGACTGGCTGGAAAATCGACATCAAATCGGAAACAGATGCAAGAGAAGCCGGAATTTATCCGACTGAGGATTCATTGCTGACATTTGATGACAACGATGAGGAAGACGAGGATTTTCGCTTAAACAGTGAAAATTTAGATTGATTGGGGTGAATGAGTGTGAACAGCAGAAAAAAAGTACCAATGCGCAAATGTGTTGCTACAGGTGAAATGAGACCGAAAAAAGAACTAGTTCGCATCGTTCGCTCGAAGGAAGGTCAAGTATCTGTTGATTTAACTGGAAAGAAATCAGGACGTGGTGCATATCTTTCTAAGGATAAAGAAGCAGTGCTTTTAGCCAAGAAAAAGAATATTCTAGCAAATCAGCTTGACGTAACAATTGAGAATTCTGTATACGACGAGCTGCTGGATTTAATAGAGAAGGAGCAAGGACAATCCAAATGAACAATAATCAATGGATGTCATTACTTGGCTTAGCATATCGAGCACGGAAAATTACCTCTGGCGAGGAACTTACCGTAAAAGAAATTAGAAGCGGAAATGCAAAACTTATATTATTGTCGGAAGATGCTTCACAAAACACGGCCAAAAAAATAATGGACAAGTGCCATTCCTATAAAGTGCCGTTTAAAATGGTACCCAATCGGGAAATGCTTGGACAATCAATAGGCAAGGAAGCAAGAGTGGTTGTCGCTGTTTTGGATAATGGATTTGCAAAAAAACTTTTAACGCTGCTCGATTAATTCTTGCGGGGGTGAAATGATGAGTAAAATGCGAGTTTACGAATACGCAAAAAAATTCAACATATCAAGTAAAGATGTTATTACAAAGCTGAAAGACATGAACGTAGAAGTATCAAACCATATGACAACATTAGAAGATGATGCAATAAAGAAATTAGATAGCGTTTATAATAAGAGTACAGAAGAAAAACAAAATAACAATAAGGATGCTGGATCAAAAAATATAGCAGCAACTTATGAAGAAGAAAGTGATGCAATGGCTGAAAAAGGAAAAACAACTCAAACTAAAAGCAATAACACAAAACCAGGTTTCAACAAACCGAAAAACAATAACAATAATAATAACAATAGAAATAGAAACAACAACAATAATCGCAAGGGGAAACAAGGTCAGGCTCCAGTAGCTCCTCCAGCTCCTAAAAAAGAAAAAGAACTGCCAACAAAAATTACGTTCAGCGATTCATTGACAGTTGCGGAACTTGCAAAAAAACTGCATCGTGAACCTTCGGAAATCATCAAAAAATTATTCATGCTTGGTGTAATGGCTACGATCAACCAAGAACTTGACAAAGATTCAATTGAATTGATTGCTGGGGACTATGGTGTAGAAGTAGAAGAAGAAATCAAAATTGATACGACAGATCTTGAAGTATATTTTGGAGATGACGAAGAAGCGGCTCTAATAGAACGTCCATCTGTTGTTACAATCATGGGTCATGTTGACCATGGGAAAACAACATTACTTGACAGCATCCGTAACACGAAAGTTACTGCTGGCGAAGCTGGTGGAATCACACAGCATATTGGTGCATATCAAATTGAAGATAATGGCAAAAGAATTACCTTCCTTGATACACCGGGACATGCTGCGTTTACAACAATGCGTGCACGCGGAGCAAAAATCACGGATATTACAATCCTTGTAGTTGCAGCAGACGACGGAGTAATGCCGCAAACTGTTGAAGCCATTAACCATGCGAAAGCAGCTGAAGTGCCAATTATTGTAGCAGTAAACAAAATGGATAAGCCGACTGCAAATCCAGACAGAGTAATGCAGGAACTGACAGAACATGGATTAGTACCAGAAGCTTGGGGTGGAGATACTATTTTTGTACCACTATCTGCACTAACTGGTGAAGGTATTGATACACTTCTTGAAATGATTCTGCTTGTAAGTGAAGTGGAGGAATTCAAGGCAAATCCGGACCGCAATGCAGTAGGTACTGTTATCGAAGCCGAGCTGGATAAAGGTAAAGGTTCTGTTGCTACATTATTAGTGCAAAACGGAACATTGAACATCGGAGATCCAATTGTTGTCGGAAACACATTTGGCCGCGTCCGTGCAATGGTTAATGATCTTGGACGCCGTGTTAAAACTGCGGGTCCATCTACACCTGTTGAGATAACTGGGCTAAATGAAGTGCCGCAAGCCGGCGACCGCTTCGTTGTTTTCAAAGACGAAAAAACGGCACGCCAAATTGGTGAAGCGCGTTCTTCTGTTGCGATTCAGGCACAAAGATCTGAAAAGGCAAGAATCAGTCTTGATAACTTATTCGAGCATATGAAGCAAGGTGAAATGAAAGACTTGAATATCGTCTTAAAATCAGACGTTCAAGGTTCAGCTGAGGCACTAGCAGCAGCACTTTATAAAATCGAAGTTGAAGGCGTTAATGTTAAGATCATCCATACTGGTGTTGGTGCTATTAACGAATCTGATATTACGCTAGCAGCGGCTTCTAACGCAATTGTTATCGGCTTTAACGTAAGACCAGATGTCAATGCGAAAAGAGCTGCAGATGCTGAAGCAGTAGATGTACGCTTACACCGCATTATCTATAAAGTAATCGAAGAAATTGAAGCGGCGATGAAAGGGATGCTTGATCCTGAATTCGAAGAGAAAGTTATTGGTCAGGCTGAAGTTCGCCAAACATTCAAAGTTTCCAAAATCGGTACGATTGCTGGATCTTATATAACTGATGGAAAAATTACAAGAGACAGCGGAATCCGCATCATCAGAGATGGCATTGTTATCTTTGAAGGAGAAGTTGATGCTCTGAAACGTTTCAAAGATGATGCAAAAGAGGTTTCTCAAGGGTATGAATGTGGTATCACTATTAAGAACTTCAATGATATGAAAGAAGGAGACATCATTGAAGCTTATGTAATGCAAGAAATTGAGCGCAAATGATTGTCGGTCTTCTGACAGTTGAGTGCATCATTTATGATGCTCATTCGCTCAAGGAGAAACGCGCTGTACTACAGCGAATCATGGATCGTTTGAAACAAAAATTTAATATAGCTGTGTCGGAGGTTGGCTTCCAGGATATGTGGCAGCGGACAGAGCTCGCCATTGTAACTGTAGCATCTGTCAAGGTTGCAGCAGAAAGAGAGCTTCAGAATGCTTTAAAGCTGATCGATTCATTCCCGGAAATTGAAGCTTCGACGACAGCTATAGAATGGCTTTAATAGAATGAGGTGAGAATGTTATGAGCCTTAGACCCAACCGTGTTGGTGAACAAATGAAAAAAGAGCTTGGCGAAATCATTACGAGAAAGATTAAAGATCCTCGCATTGGCTTCGTTACTGTAACAGATGTTCAAGTAACAGGTGACCTGCAGCAGGCAACTGTATACATTTCCGTATTAGGAGATCAAGAACAACGCGAAAACACCCTGAAAGGGCTGGCAAAAGCAAAAGGATTTATACGTTCTGAAATTGGACAGAGAATCCGCTTGCGCAAAACGCCAGAGATTACTTTTGAATTTGATGAGTCTATTGATTACGGAAACAGAATCGATACATTGCTTCATCAAATTGCAAGAGAATCGGAATCAGAAACAGATAAATAAGAACTATTTAGATACTGCTTGAAACTTAGCAGCTTAGTATGACTCCTATTTCCATCGTCTTAAAAACATAGTGGGTAAACCTCTTTGTTTTTGAAACAATAGACAATAGGAGTCATTTTGTTTAAAGGAAAGGGTTGGAAAATATGGAGGGCATTTTGCCATTATGGAAGCCGAAGGGCATGACATCGCACGACTGTGTGTTTAAACTTCGCAAAATTTTACGGATGAAAAAAGTTGGCCATACAGGGACGTTGGATCCCGACGTTACTGGAGTTCTTCCGATTTGTTTAGGAAGAGCTACAAAGGTTGCTGAATACATAACAGATGCAGGTAAATCGTATGAAGGGGAAGTAACCATCGGATACTCAACGACAACTGAAGATAGCTCAGGAGATAAGGTTGAGGAAAAAGTGGTAACAGGCACGATTACAAGAGAACAAGTAGTGGAGGTTCTCCATTCATTAACAGGCGTGATTAAACAAACTCCACCGATGTACTCTGCTGTTAAAGTAAATGGCAAAAGACTTTATGAGTATGCAAGACAAGGAATAGAAGTTGAACGGCCAACACGGGAAGTAACGATTTACAAGATTGAGCTGCTTGATGAGTGGGAGTCATTGTCTGGTGAGCAGGTCTCCTTCCGTTTTAGGGTGAATTGCAGCAAAGGGACGTATATCCGGACATTAGCAGTTATGATTGGCGAAAAGCTCGGTTACCCTGCTCATATGTCTGATCTTTCAAGAACTCGTTCTGCGACGATGACCTTGGCAGATTGTCTTACCTTTGAGCAAATTGAGGAAGCGCAAAGTAACGGGGTATTAGAGCAAAAATTAAGGCCCATTGAGGATGCGCTCGTTTATTTGCCGAAATATGAAATAAATGATACATTAGCTATGAGAGTCCGCAACGGTTCAGTGCTAGAAGCACCCCCACATCTTCTCCAAGCGGAAGGACCGATAGCGGTTTTTTCGGAAGAGGGAGAAGCTTTGGCGATTTATATACATCATCCTTCCAAAGAAGGAATGATAAAGCCATCTAAAATTTTGAAAGTTTTAGAATAGCAAGCAGCTGTTTGACGGTATAAGGACAGGCATAAGAAAAAAATTTCAGAGTGCTAGAAAAAGGTGAGTCAAGTTTGAGAGTAGCAAGAATAGATAATATAGAAAAAATGCATTCTATGGAAATCCCTTCACTGGTTATGGCGTTGGGCTACTTTGACGGAGTCCATCTTGGCCATCAGAAGGTCATCGGGGAAGCAAAAAAAATTGCTGATGAATTGGGGATGAAGACAGGTGTTATGACGTTTGACCCTCATCCGTCTCTAGTTTTGTCTAAAGAAAAAAAACACATCGGACTGATTACTTCGCTGGAACAGAAAATAGCCGAGATGGATAAGCTGGGTGTTGATTACTTATTCATCATCCATTTCACAAAGGAATTTGCCCGATTGCATCCGCAAAGCTTTGTTGATCAATATTTATGTGATCTTAATGTTAAACATGTTGTCGCAGGCTTTGATTATACTTATGGAATGAAGGCAGCAGGCACTTCAGAAACGTTGGCGCTTCATGCACGCGGCCGGTTTGGGACAACGATTATCAGCAAGGAAACCTTTGAAGGCGAGAAGGTTAGTTCAACCCTTATAAGATCCTATATTAATGCAGGTGATATGGAGAAGGTGCCGAAGCTGCTTGGCCGGTTCTACACAAACCATGGCAAAGTGATTCATGGAGACAAACGGGGCAGAACGATTGGATTTCCGACAGCAAATGTTAAGACTAGTGATCAGGAGATAATTCCTCCGCAGGGAGTATATGCAGTGAGAGTGAAAGTTTCCGAGAAATGGTATAAAGGTGTATGCAATGTCGGGACTAAGCCGACATTCCATCCAGGAGAGACTGTCCAATCTATAGAGGCGCATATTTTCGATTTCAATCAAGAAATTTACGATCAAATAATTACGATTGAATGGCATTTTAGAATAAGAAGCGAGAAGAAATTTAACGGCATCCAAGAGCTTGTAGCGCAAATAGAGCGAGATAAACAGACAGCTATTGACTACTTTTCTAATCTTTAAATGTTTAAAAACCGCAAGGACTGGCAAAGATAGTGGATGGTATCCCAATCCAAAAAATTAATAGATGATTTTCTTGCTTTTTTCATGAAAAAAGGTTATTCTTATAAACGTACTAAAAACAACCTTTGCTTGGCAAATCGAATCACCAACGTTTTGCTCAGTAAATGGGGATTAGTGTAATAGGATATAGGAGGTGAAACAGGATGGCAATCACTCAAGAACGTAAAAACGAACTTATCAATGAGTACAAAACGCATGAGAACGATACTGGATCTCCAGAAGTTCAAATCGCTGTCCTTACTGAGTCTATCAACAATCTGAATGATCATTTACGTACACATAAAAAGGATCATCACTCACGTCGTGGTCTTTTGAAAATGGTAGGTAGACGTCGTAATCTACTAACATACCTACGTAATAAAGATGTTCAACGTTACCGTGTTTTAATCACTAAACTTGGTCTACGTAGATAGTTTAAAAAAAGCGGGATACTTGTTCCCGCTTTTTTATTGTGCAAGAAGACAACTATAAACTATTGACATATATTATTCATAAATAATAGATTGATTACATAATTGTTGGTGGACACTGACTTTGACATTAGCGAATTTAACTGAAATAATATGTAATAAGTATTTTGATAATGATAAAAAATATCTATGTAGGTTTAGGTAGTACTAAATTAACCAAAACCTCTAACAAGTGAAATGAGTAGAGAGGGGTTTAAGAATGGGACAAGAAAAACATGTCTATTCAATTGACTGGGCTGGCAGGAAGCTCACAGTCGAAATCGGCCAACTGGCAAAACAAGCAAACGGCGCAGTATTGGTGCGCTATGGGGATACAGCAGTCCTCAGTACAGCAACTGCATCGAAAGAACCGAAAAACCTAGACTTCTTTCCTTTAACAGTTAACTATGAGGAGCGTCTATATGCAGTTGGTAAAATACCAGGCGGCTTCATTAAAAGGGAAGGAAGACCAAGTGAAAGAGCAATACTAGCTAGCCGTTTGATCGACAGACCGATCCGTCCGCTGTTTGCAGATGGTTTCCGTAATGAAGTACAGGTTGTCAGCCTTGTAATGAGTGTTGATCAAGATTGCACGTCTGAAATGGCGGCTATGTTTGGATCTTCATTGGCTTTATCTGTATCTGATATCCCGTTCGGAGGACCTATTGCTGGTGTGTATGTCGGCAGAATCGATGGAGAATTCATCATCAACCCAACAGTGGAACAAGCTGAAAAAAGCGATATCACGCTTGCTGTTGCAGGTACTAAAGATGCTATTAACATGGTTGAAGCAGGAGCGTTAGAAGTTCCTGAAGAAGTGATGCTTGAAGCAATCATGTTCGGCCATGATGAAATTAAAAAGCTGATTGAATTCCAAGAAAAAATCGTGTCTGAAATCGGCAAAGAGAAAGTGGAAGTAGTCCTTTATGAGTTGGATAAGGATATTGAAGCAGAAGTTCGCACGCTTTGCGAAACGGAAATGCTTGATGCTATCAGAGTTCAAGAGAAGCATGCGCGTGAAGCTGCTATTAGAGAAGTGAAAAATTCTGTTTTGGAAAAATATGAAACAGAAGAAGCAGATGAGGACAAGCTTAAACAAGTGAAGCAAATTCTTGATAAACTTGTTAAAAATGAAGTTCGCCGTCTCATTACAGAAGATAAAGTAAGACCTGACGGACGCGGTCTTGAAGAGATTCGCCCGCTGTCATCGGAAGTAAATCTTCTGCCGCGTACACACGGATCAGGGTTGTTTACACGCGGACAAACTCAAGCATTAAGCATTTGTACATTAGGAGCTTTAGGGGATGTGCAAATCTTGGACGGCCTTGGTGTCGAAGAGGAAAAACGCTTTATGCACCATTATAACTTCCCTAACTTCAGTGTAGGGGAAACAGGACCGATGCGCGGACCTGGACGCCGCGAGATTGGACACGGAGCACTTGGTGAAAGAGCATTAGAACCAATTATTCCATCTGAGAAGGATTTCCCTTACACAATCCGTCTAGTTTCGGAAGTGTTGGAATCGAATGGTTCTACATCTCAAGCGAGTATCTGTGCAAGCACGCTTGCAATGATGGATGCTGGGGTACCAATTAAGGCTGCTGTTGCTGGTATTGCAATGGGTCTGATTAAATCAGGTGAACATTACAGCATTTTAACAGATATTCAAGGGATGGAAGACCATCTTGGCGATATGGACTTTAAAGTAGCGGGTACAGCAAAAGGTGTTACAGCACTTCAAATGGATATTAAAATTGACGGGCTATCTAGACAAATTCTCGAAGAAGCATTGCAGCAAGCAAAAATTGGCCGCATGCAAATTCTGGAGTCAATGCTTGCTACAATCCAAAATCCAAGAGAAGAATTATCCTCATATGCACCAAAAATCTTGATGATGGCGATTAATCCAGATAAAATTCGTGATGTTATTGGGCCGAGTGGTAAGCAAATCAATAAAATCATTGAAGAAACTGGTGTAAAAATTGATATCGAACAAGATGGTACTGTGTTTATTTCTTCAGTAGATGATGAAATGAATAAAAAAGCAAAATCAATCATTGAAGATATTGTTCGTGAGGTCGTTGTAGGTCAAATGTATCTTGGTAAAGTTAAACGAATTGAAAAATTCGGTGCATTTGTAGAAATCTTCAACGGAAAAGACGGACTAGTTCATATTTCTGAACTTGCAGAAGAGCGTATCGGCAAGGTCGAAGATGTTGTAGCGATCGGTGATGAAATTCTTGTGAAAGTAACAGAAATTGATAAACAGGGCAGAGTAAATCTTTCCCGCAAAGCTGTATTGAAGGAACAAAAAGAACAGGCAGAAGATGCAACAAAATAAGTTTTACAAAATGAGGTTTGACTCTAATGATTTCTGTATTTATCGCAGCTATTGCTGCAGGCAGTTAATTTTTAAGGGTCTGCCTTTTTTTTATATAGAATAGCTTTCGAAACAGATCATACTTCGTAATATTTACACTTTTCATGACGTTCTACCTTGTCCTCCTTTCACATAAAGATTTATTAGGAGGGGATATAGAATGAAAAGAATAATTCCGATGGCTGGTTTATTATTAGCAGCATGGCTTGTTGCTAATAATCCATTGTCCAATACATATGTAGCAAGTTTAAGCGATAACAGGGAGAGTATAACGGTTTCCAAAAGCAGCAGCCAATTATACGAGACGATTGAAAGTAATGCAGGCAAGTACAGAGTTGAGGCAGTAGATGCCAAAATTGACCCGGTCTGGAAGGCAATTCCTGGAATTAATGGGCTTGAGGTCGATATTAAGGCTTCCTACAACAAAATGAAAAAAGATGGGGTTTTTGTAGAACAGAAACTCGTCTTTAAACAAATAAAGCCAAAAGTACATCTCGAGGACCTTCCGGCGGCAGCCATTTATAAAGGTAATCCTGATAAAAAAATGGTTAGCTTTATCATAAATGTTGCTTGGGGCAATGAATATTTGCCTGATATTCTTGCTACCTTAAAGAAGAATCATGTTAAGGCAAGTTTTTTCCTTGAAGGCAGATGGGTCCAAAAGAATCCAGAAATGGCAAAAATGATTGTAGAAGCAGGGCACGAGGTTGGCAATCATTCTTATACACACCCAGATATGAGCAAAATCAGTGAAGCGAAAATTAGAGAAGAGATTACAAAGACAAATGATGTGATTGAAGCAACAACCGGAAAAATAGTGACATGGCTCGCACCGCCAAGCGGGTATTATAATGAAGCAGTTGTGAAAATTGCCAAAGAACAAAAGCTTGGCACTTTAATGTGGTCTGTTGATACGATTGACTGGCAAAAGCCAAGCCCTGATGTGTTGCTGCAGCGTGTAATGGGTAAAATTCATAATGGTGCGATGATATTAATGCATCCAACTGAATCGACTGCCAGCAGTCTGGATGAACTTATCAGCCAAATTAAAGCTAAGAAACTAGAGATTAATACTGTCACAGAAATGCTCAGCGAGGATCGTTCCATGCCTGAAAAGTAATTGAAAGAGATTTAAGCTAATTATTTTGATAATGAAACAACTTTTTGGCAAAAATACGAAGAATAAGATATACTAGCAGTCGCGAGCAGTTAACTTTGGCAAACGAGAACAGGAGGAACTTACTTGATAAAAAGATACACTTGCCAAAATGGAGTTAGAATAGTGCTGGAGAATATCCCTACCGTCCGCTCTGTAGCTATAGGTGTTTGGATAGGTACTGGTTCTAGAAAAGAAGACGAACAAAACAATGGCGTATCCCATTTTTTAGAGCACATGTTTTTTAAAGGAACTAAAACTAGAAATGCTAGAGAGATAGCTGAATCATTTGATAGCATCGGCGGTCAGGTAAATGCGTTTACTTCAAAAGAGTACACTTGCTACTATGCAAAAGTGCTTGATACTCATGCAGACTTCGCTCTTGAGGTGCTTGCAGATATGTTCTTTCATTCCACCTTTGAAGAAGGAGAGTTAAAGAAGGAGAAAAACGTCGTCTATGAAGAAATAAAAATGTACGAAGACACACCTGACGATATCGTTCATGATTTATTGAGCCAAGCAGTGTATGAAAAACATCCGCTGGGTTATCCGATTTTAGGAACAGAGGAAACTTTAAGTACTTTCACTGGCGATACGTTAAGAGAGTATATGTTTGAACACTACACTCCTGAGAACACAGTTATTTCAATTGCTGGAAATATCACAGAAAGCTTTATCGCAGAGGTGGAACAATACTTTGGTTCTTTTAAAGCAGGAAAAAGCGATAGAGAACTATATGCACCATCCTTCCATACGAACAGAATATCTCGTAAAAAGGAGACAGAACAGGCGCATCTTTGCCTTGGATTTGAAGGATTGAAAGTCGGCCATGAAGATATGTACAGCTTAATTTCCTTAAACAATATTCTCGGCGGAAGCATGAGCAGCAGATTGTTCCAGGATGTACGAGAGCAGAAAGGACTAGCGTACTCTGTCTTTTCTTATCATTCCTCCTTCCAAGACAGCGGAATTGTGACAATATACGGTGGAACTGGAGCAAAACAACTGGATGAGCTGTATGAAACAATTCAGACGACTCTTGAAACGTTAAAGCGGGATGGCATCACAGAAAAAGAGTTGACAAACAGCAAGGAACAGCTGAAAGGCAGTTTGATGCTGAGTCTAGAAAGCACGAACAGCAGAATGAGCCGCAACGGTAAAAATGAATTGCTGCTTGGCAAACATCATACTTTAGATGAGATTATTACAAAAATAGATAAGGTTTCCAATGCGGATGTGAACAAGATGGCGCATCAGATTTTCACTGACTCCTTTTCTGTATCTCTTATTAGTCCGGACGGCCAATTGCCGAAAAGCCTTCTATAATATAGAAGGAGTTACATAAAAAATACTTTTAGCTAGTCTAATTCTCTACCTCTGTCGATATGATAATAGAAAAGTAATTATTTAAGGAGGCTAGAGGATGAGATTAAGCGAATTGAGCGGAAAAGAGCTCGTGGACGTAAAAAACGCAGTCCGGCTTGGTATGCTCGGACAAACCGATTTAGAAATAAATGAAAAGGATGGGCAAATCAAAACATTGTTGATTCCCTCCCTTAAATGGTTTGGCTTCCGTAAGACAGGGGATGAACTGAGAGTGCCTTGGTCCCATATAAAAAAAATCGGCACAGATATGATTATTGTTGATATTCCGAATAAAGATGAACCAACTTAAAAACATAAGGTCCGGCGCACATTTCCATTAAATAAGGGATTGTGTGCCGGACTTTTTTTGATTTTAAAGGAAAATATGTAAAGCAACTCACCTAAAACAAGATCATGACATAAGATGTTGGAGTAGTAATTGATTGATTAGTGTTAGGATCTTTAAAAAAGAAGGTGAAATATACATGCTGACAGGGATGAAAATCGCCATTATCGGCGGCGATGCAAGGCAGCTCGAAATTGTCCGCAAGCTGACAGAGCAGCATGCACAGCTTTCTTTAGTAGGCTTTGAACAGCTGGATCATGCTTTTGCTGGTGCCACAAAAGAAAAAATCGATAATGTAGATTTTTCAATGATTGATGCGATCATTCTGCCTGTTAAAGGAACCGATCTCAACGGACAGGTGGATACAATCTTTTCGAACGAAAAGGTTTTTTTAACAGAAGAATTGCTAGAGATAACACCGTCCCATTGTACTATTTATTCGGGAATCACCAATGACTTTTTAAATGGCATCATCTCAAGAGCAAAACGTTCGCTAGTACAGCTGTTTAACAGAGATGATGTGGCAATACTGAACAGCATTCCAACAGTGGAAGGTACAATTATGATGGCCATCCAGCATACGGATACGACTATTCATGGCTCCAATATCCTTGTTCTAGGCTTAGGCCGTGTCGGTATGAGCGTAGCAAGGACGTTTCATGCATTAGGAGGAAAGGTGAAGGTTGCAGCAAGTGAAAGCGAGCACCTGGCCCGAATTTTAGAAATGGGTCTTACGCCCATCCCGTTAACAGAATTAGAAAAGGCAGTTTGTGATATAGATATTTGCATCAACACCATTCCCCATCTTGTTGTTACATCCTCCGTCATTGAAAAAATGCCGCTGCATACATTGATTATTGATCTTGCCTCAAAACCAGGGGGAACAGACTTCCAATATGCAGAGAAAAGAGGAGTAAAGGCGCTGCTAGCACCTAGTTTGCCTGGAATTGTTGCGCCTAAGACTGCTGGGAATATTTTAGCAGAGGTTCTGTCACAGCTGCTGCAGGAAGAATGGCAAAGTCGAAAGGAGCAAACATAAATGAACTTACAAGGAAAAAGGATCGGATTTGGAATTTCTGCCTCTCACTGCACTTATGCAGAAGTCATGCCGCAAGTAGAAAGGCTAGTCAGTCTTGGAGCTGATGTCGTTCCAGTTGTTACAGGCAATGTGCAAAATACAGACACTAGATTCGGCAAGGGATTGGAATGGATCGGTAAACTGGAAGAAGTAACAGGAAATGAAATTATTGACAGCATTGTCAAAGCGGAGCCCCTCGGACCTAAAATTCCCCTTGATTGCATGGTAATTGCTCCGCTGACAGGGAATAGCATGAGTAAATTCGCTAATGCTATGACAGACAATGCAGTACTTATGGCAGCAAAAGCAACACTAAGAAATCAAAAGCCAGTAGTTTTAGGAATATCGACAAATGATGCATTAGGCTTAAATGGAGTTAACTTAATGCGCTTGATGGCAACGAAACATATTTATTTCATTCCTTTCGGACAGGACGATCCAGACAAAAAGCCGAATTCGATGGTTGCTAGAATGGGCATGCTGGCTGAAACTATTGACGCGGCATTGGAAGGGAAACAAATTCAGCCTGTTATTGTCGAGAAATATTTAGATAAGTAGAAATAATAGAATAATTTTAAGGGTTTTTTAACTTTTTGCGACATTTCAAGTAAAAAGGTTCTGTTCATATAGCATGAATATGTTAAAATAGAGAATATTCATTTGGCGGCGAGCTTGTCGCCGTCATTATTGTATAATATACAGAGAAAACACCTGAAAGAAGGGGAGCCTTTATGGAGCAAAAAAAAGGATTTAATGTAGCAGTGGTTGGTGCAACTGGAGCAGTAGGACAACAAATGATTAAAACATTGGAAACAAGAGATTTTCCCATTTCAAAATTAACTCTTTTGTCTTCTAAGCGGTCTGCAGGGACAAAGGTTACTTATAAAGGTAAGGAAATTACAGTGGAAGAAGCAAAGCCTGAGAGCTTCCAAGGAATTGACATCGCCTTATTCTCAGCTGGAGGTGGCGTATCGAAGGAGCTTGCGCCGCATGCTGTTGAACGTGGTGCAATTGTGGTCGATAATACTAGTGCATTCCGTATGACTGAAGACGTACCATTGGTCGTTCCAGAAGTGAATGAAGAAGATTTGCATAAGCATAACGGCATTATCGCGAATCCAAACTGTTCTACTATTCAAATGGTTGTTGCCTTGCAGCCATTAAAAGAAAAATACGGTTTAAAGAAAGTGCTTGTATCCACATATCAAGCTGTATCCGGATCAGGAGCTGCTGCAGTGGATGAGCTTCACAGTCAGACGAAAGCAATTATAAATGAAGAGAGCTTTGAACCGAAAATTCTTCCAGTAAAAAGCGATAAAAAGCATTACCAAATCGCTTTTAATGCAATCCCGCAAATTGACGTATTTACGGAAAACGGATTTACTTATGAAGAAATGAAAATGATTAATGAAACGAAAAAAATTATGCATGACAAGGATCTAAAAGTTGCGGCAACCTGTGTTAGAATTCCTGTTGCTACAGGACATTCTGAGTCCGTATACTTTGAGCTGGATGCAACAGACGTAACAGCTGCCGACATTCAAAGCTTGCTGAAAGACGCGCCTGGTGTCATACTGCAGGACGACATCCAAAATCAAGTATATCCGATGCCGGCCGATTGTGTCGGATCAAATGATGTATTTGTAGGTCGTATTCGCAAAGACCTTGATGCAGAAAACGGGTTTCATATGTGGGTTGTTTCAGATAACCTGCTAAAAGGTGCTGCGTGGAATTCTGTTCAAATCGCTGAAAGTCTCGTAAAACTGGGACTAGTGAAATAAAGAAGAATAAGCAACTAACACAGCACATCTCTTATTATATTCTTAACAGGCGGCCGTAATTACGGTAAGAACCCAAGGTCGGCCAACTGTTTCATATAATAGCAATAAGGGGACATGTTTGAGGAAACTGCAGCTTTCTAGCAAATGAAGATGCGGATTTTTCAGGTGATCCCCTTTTTATTAGAAAACACTTTTTAAAAGTGTCTTAGAGGTGTATAGCAATGACAAACATAGTAGTACAAAAATTCGGCGGGACATCCGTTAGAGATGAGAACAGCCGAAATCAAGCAAAAGAACATATCAAAGATGCATTAACAAGCGGCAAAAAGGTAGTAGTTGTTGTATCTGCAATGGGAAGAAAAGGGGAGCCGTATGCAACCGATACCCTTCTGTCTCTTATTGGAGGTGCGGAAACCTCTCTAAGCAAAAGAGAAAATGACCTGCTGCTGTCTTGTGGAGAAATCATTTCCAGCGTTGTGTTTACACAGCTTTTACTGGAAAATGACATAAAAGCAACAGCACTTACAGGTGCACAAGCAGGTTTCATTACTAACGACGATTTTACGAACGCAAGAATCTTGGAGATGGATTGCACGCGCGTTTTGCAGGAGCTAGAAACTCATGATGTCGTTGTTGTTTCCGGTTTCCAAGGAGCGGCGCCAAATGGTGATACTACGACTTTGGGCAGGGGAGGCAGTGATACTTCTGCCGCAGCATTAGGTGCAGCATTAAATGCAGAAGTAATCGATATCTTTACAGATGTAGAAGGTATCATGACTGCAGATCCGCGAATTGCAGAGAATGCTAGACCTCTTTCAGTGGTTACGTATGCAGAGGTATGCAATATGGCATATCAAGGTGCAAAGGTTATTCACCCAAGGGCAGTCGAAATAGCCATGCAGGCTAAAGTTCCTATCCGCATTCGTTCAACACATTCTAAAGGAACTGGTACGCTTGTAACCTCGAACAGTGATGACAATAAGGGCAGTGATATTCAAGAAAGACCTGTAACTGGAATCGCCCATGTGGCAAATGTTACCCAGATTAAAGTTCTTGCCAAAAAAGACCAGTACGATCTGCAATCACAAGTATTTAAAGCGATGGCCAATGAAGAAATCAGCGTTGACTTTATCAATATTTCACTAAACAGTGTTGTGTACACTGTAACAGATGAAATGGCAAATAAAGCGACAGCTGTTCTGCAAGAAATGGGCTATGAACCGATTGTAGAAAAGGAATGTGCAAAGGTATCAGTAGTTGGTGCCGGCATGGCAGGTGTTCCTGGAGTCACTTCAAAAATCGTCACAGCATTATCTACCGAAGGAATTCGTATATTGCAATCCGCAGACAGCCATACGACCATTTGGGTCCTTGTTAAACAGGAAGATTTAGTGCGTGCTGTTAATGTATTGCATGATTCGTTTGATTTAGATAAGGAACAGCATTAAACACAACAAGATTGAAAATGAGAATAGGAGTGGAACGATGGGTTTATTTGGTAGAGTGTCAACGGCCATGATTACACCATTTGATGCAAAGGGACATATTGATTTTCCAAAAACAACACAGATTGTTAACCATTTGATAGCAAATGGAACAGATTCCTTAGTTGTTGCAGGAACGACAGGCGAATCTCCGACATTATCAAAACAGGAAAAAATTGCATTATTCAAGCATGTGGTAAAGGTAGTGGAAAAGAGAGTTCCAATCATCGCAGGGACTGGTAGTAATAACACTTATGACTCCATCGAGATGACAAAAGAAGCAGAACGGGCTGGTGTGGATGCCGTTATGGTTGTAGGTCCATACTATAACAAGCCGAACCAGGAAGGGCTTTATCAGCATGTGAAGGCAGTGGCAGAAAATACAACCCTTCCAGTTATGATTTATAATATTCCAGGTCGTTCTGTTGTAAATATCGAACCCGAAACAATTATTCGATTATCAGCTGTTGAAAATATTGTTGCAGTAAAGGAAGCTAGCGGCAACTTAAACAATATCACAAAGGTTATAGCAGGCACACCAGATGATTTCTACGTATACAGCGGGGATGACAGCTTAACATTGCCATTGCTTTCTGTTGGCGGAACAGGGGTTATCTCAGTTGCCTCACATGTAATCGGTCCAGAAATGCAGGAAATGGTAGGTGCTTTCCTTGAAGGAGATCTTAAAAAAGCAGCGCGAATGCATCAGGAATTGCTGCCAATAATGACAGCTTTATTTGCTGCACCGAACCCGGTGCCAGTTAAAACGGCACTTCAATTAAAAGGAATTGATGTTGGATCTGTCAGATTGCCTCTTGTGCCGCTGACAGAAGAAGAGAGAACAAAACTAGCAAGCTTTTTCTAATTCAGCTAAATTCAGTGGGTAGATCGGTTAAGTAATGCAGCTAAAAACATGATGATTACATAACTAGTCTATCCATATATAGACATAAAACAAATTAGACAAGGCTTATAGACATGTGGAAAAACAAAAAAATCCAGATTTCCCGTTAAGCCCTGCTGCATCTGCAGTGGAATTTTCGGGAAGTTTGGATTTTTTGCTTGATGTCCTGTTTATAAATTGTTTAGGAGGATTAAAAATTGGAGACGAAAAATACGCTGCAGAAAAAATTACAGCCGCGACATATAAGCCTTATGGCAATGGGAGGGGCAATTGGGACAGGCATATTTAAAGGGAGCGGAGAAACAGTAGGTATCGCTGGCCCAGGGGTAGTTGTTACTTATATTTTTGCAGGTTTATTATTACTGGTTGTGATGGGCGCCATTGCAGAAATGGCTATTGTCTATCCAAACACAAATATGAAGGGATTTATTTTAAAAGCATTCGGAAGTAGAATGTCCTTTATTATCGGCTGGCTTTACTGTGTCCTGTGGCTTGCAGTGTGTATTATTGAAGTTGTTGTTGCAGGTAGTTTTTTGCAGTATTGGTTTCCAGATATTCCGTTGTGGGTATTAAGCATTATCTGTACTGTGTTTATTTTGAGTATTAACTTAATGAATGTAAAACATTACGGAGAGTTCGAGTTTTGGTTTGCCGGAATTAAAATCGCAATGATTATAGTCTTTATTATATTAGGTGCAGGTATTTTATTTGGCATTATACCTTCTGATGGTGCAAACTATCTCCGTAATTTCACAGAGCATGGAGGATTTTTCCCAAATGGGTGGACATCCATTTTTGCAGCACTCTTAGTAGTTATGTTTTCTTATGGTGGTTCTGAGCTTATTGGTGTCACTGTCACAGAGGCACAGGATGCGGAAAAAGTGCTGCCGAAAGTTATTAAAAGTTTTATTTTACGAATTGTGCTTTTCTATACATTGCCGATTCTTATTATATGCGGTTTAATTCCTTGGAATCAATTGACAGAATCTTCAAGCCCGTTTGTACAAGTGCTATCCATGTCAGGTCTTCAAGGAGCTGCGCATGTCATGAACTTCATCTTAATTATCGCTGTGTTGTCTGCGGCTAACTCTGGCATTTACGGATGTACAAGAATGCTTCATTCCCTTGCGGCTGAAGGAGAGGCTCCAAAGGCATTCAGTAAACTTTCAAAAAGCGGTGTGCCGACATACAGTTTAATACTTACAGGAATTGTCTTAATCCTCGGGTCTATGATTGCATTAGTCGCTCAGGATGAAGTATTTACACTTTTGATGGCATTTCCCGGCTTTGTTGTATCAATTGTTTGGGTAAGTATTTGTCTTGCCCAAATTAAATTACGCAAAAGCTATCCGATAAAGCCGAGCTTTCGTTTATGGGGCTATCCATATATCACAGGACTTGCAGCAACAGCACTTTCATTAATCAGCATCAGTTTTATTTTAAATGAGAACAACCGAATCAGCATTATCGCATGTTTGATTGTACTCCTGTATTTAGTTGTACATTCAGCATTTAAGTTTAAGAAAGCAAAAAGATAATTATAATTGCCTTTGCAGGAAAAAACTTTCCTGCAAAAGCATCGAAAAGCAGATGACGTCTTTGCTTTCATCCTCCATCTTGCAGGCGTTTTCTTTGAAATTGGTTGTAAACATTTAAATAGATAAAGTATAATATTGTTAACTGATCAATGGTCGGCTAACTCAACATAGGAGGAAACAAAAATTGAAAACAAATGAAAAGATAAAGCTGGTCGCCCTCGGAGGAGTAGGGGAGAACGGGAAAAATATGTTTGCAGTCGAAATCGATGAAGACATATTTGTAATTGACGCTGGCTTAATGTATCCACAAAATGAGATGCTTGGAATAGATATAGTGGTTCCAGATATCTCTTATTTAAAGCAGAACGAAGAAAAAGTAAAAGGTATCTTTTTGACGCACGGACATGAGGACCATATTGGGGGTCTATCCTTCTTTTTAAGAGAGCTGAACGTACCTGTTTATACGACAAGACTTACTGCTGAATTGGCAAAAGAGAAAATGAAGGAGCAGGATTTTAAAGGACAAGTCCGGTTTGAAATCGTCACATCAAAAACTGTGCTGCAGTTCCCTTCTGCTGCGGTATCCTTCTTTAAAGTAAATCACAGTATTCCTGACAGTATTGCTATTGTCATCCATACTTCCGAAGGCGCAATCGTACATACTGGAGACTTTAAATTTGACCAAACTGCTGGTGATCTTTATAAGCCAGAATATGCGGAAATGGCTAAAATCGGGGAAGAAGGCGTTTTGTGCTTGTTATCTGACAGTACAGATGCAGACAAACCCGGCTACTCAACATCAGATGCAGTTGTAACAGAGGAATTGACAAATGCCTTTCTTCGTACAAAAGGCAGAATAATCGCGACTGTATTTGCGACGGATTTAAACCGGATTCAACATATCTTTGATGCAGCAGCAAAAGCAAAACGCAAGATCGCTATTATGGGAAAAAACCTTCAAGTCATCTTAAATATAGCGATGAAACATGGATATATTGATATAGCTGAAGATACTCTTGTATCATTCCAGGAGATACAAGGTTATGAGAAAAATGAAAGTATTATTTTAACAACAGGAAATAAAGGTGAACCTGTTGAGGCGCTGCAAAGAATGGCAAGAAAAAACCACAAGCAAGTTAATATCGGTGAAGGTGATACGATTCTATTTGCAGCATCCTCTCTTCTTGGCAGTGAAGTGTTTGTCAACAAAACAATTGACATGCTTTACCGTCTAGGAGCAAGTGTCCTTACAGGGAACAAAACGTTCAACAGTTCGAATCATGGGAGCCAGGAAGAGCTTAAATTCATGATCAATATGCTTAAACCGAAGTTTTTCCTACCGATTCACGGTGAATATCGAGTGTTAAAGGCACATGCTCAGCTTGCAGAAAAAAATGGCGTGCAATCGCAAAACATTCATATACCTGAACAAGGTGAAATGGTCGAAATTAAAGACGGCAAGATTCGCTCAAGCGGGAAGGTGCAATCAGGAAATGTGCTTATTGACGGAAGCGGTATTGGAGATGTCGGCAATATTGTCTTGAGAGACCGCAAGCTTCTGTCGCAGGACGGAATACTGACAGTTGTCGTAACATTGAACAAACAAGAAAGAAAAATCTCTGCAGGCCCTGAAATTATTACAAGAGGGTTTGTATATGTAAGAGAATCAGAGCAGCTGCTTGAAGAAGCGGCCAATCGGGTTAAAGATATCGTTGAAAAAAGCATCAGTAAAGATAGCTTTGATTGGACAGGCATTAAACAAGATATAAGAGATACATTGAATCAGTTCTTATATGAAAAAACAAAGCGCAGACCGATGATTCTGCCTATTATTATGGAAGTAAAAACGCCAAGAAAGTAAGGACAAAAAAGTTTCCTTGTGCATTCAAGGAGACTTTTTTGCATGGACACTTCCTTCACAGGAAAGATTATTGGATAGAGATTGCTTCCAACATTATGAGGTGACAATATGAGCAAAGCAAAAGGCAAGAGTGGTATAGGCAGAGGGACCGGCAAAAAAGGCTGGAACCGCTGGCAGGCAGGTGCTAAAAAAGCCAAAAATGCGAAACCCTATGTAAGTAAAGGGGTAAAACATAAACAAGACAGTGAAAACGAATAACTGAGTAAAGGGTCTGGCTGATTAAAGCCAGGCCTTTTCTATATGTTCTTTTCCTTGCAAGTAAGTATGTTAGTTCTAACTTTAAGCACCTTATCAGAATGCATCTTTCGTATTTATGTTAATTGGTGGGCTGTAAAATAATCGATCTTCAAGCGAAACGATAAGGAATTTTATTTTGGTTCGCATGAAATTCCCTTTCTAGCTTCATAATAAAAACATCATGTGTAGGAAGGGAGAAAATAATGGATAACCGAAATGAAACCAATAATACCGAAGAGACTCAGCCAAAGGAAGACAAACCAGCATCTTCTTTAATGGAAAAAATCCAGCAGCTTGGTCAAACGAATGTACCGCAATTATCACAGGATTCTAAAATACATTGTTTAACAATTGTGGGACAGATTGAAGGGCATCTGCAGCTCCCACCTCAAAATAAAACAACTAAATATGAGCATCTAATTCCACAAATCGTCGCAATTGAGCAAAACCCAAAGATTGAAGGGGTGCTAGTTATCTTAAATACAGTCGGCGGCGATGTTGAGGCTGGACTAGCTATTTCTGAAATGCTTGCTTCGCTATCAAAACCAACAGTTTCTCTAGTGTTAGGGGGAGGACATTCAATTGGTGTACCAATTGCCGTTTCTTGCGATTATTCATTTATTGCTGAAACAGCAACAATGACAATCCACCCGATCAGGTTGACAGGTCTTGTTATTGGTGTTCCGCAAACCTTCGAATATTTGGATAAAATGCAGGAAAGAGTCGTTAAATTTGTGACGAAGCACAGTAATATAGAAGAAGAAGGTTTTAAAGACTTAATGTTTGCTAAAGGAAACTTGACTAGGGATATCGGAACAAATGTAATAGGCAGTGATGCAGTCACATCTGGCCTGATTGACAGTGTGGGCGGAGTGGGCGAAGCGATGACAAAGCTAAATGAACTAATTGAACGGAATAAAACCAAGAACGAAGGTATCGTACAATGATAATGTATACAATGATGCCGGAGGAATTAATGTTTCCTATCGGCCAAGAAACATTTGAAAAACAGCAAGTAATTGACTATAATGGTATTCCGCTGCTTGTTGCTAAGAATGATATGCATGAATATGAAGTAGTGAGAGTACTTTCGACAGATCCAAGTCATTATCTGCATGATCCTGTTCAGCCAGGAGCAAAAATTCCATTAATATGACTGTATTTTTCCATCTTATGATATAATAGAATTAAATAATTAAACAAAAGCAGCCATAATAAGGCTGCTTATTTCATACATAAATAAACAAAAACTTAAGAAAAACAAAGAAACATTAGGTGATAACATGGCAAAAAGAAAAACTAGAAAAACGAAAAAGAAACAGCATCTTAAAAAAACGATTCAGTATGAGCTTGCTGCCCTTCTTTTAATAACAGTAAGCTTTATCTCCATCCTACAGCTTGGAGCGGTTGGAAAGACGATTGTGCTGTTCTTTCGTTTTTTTACAGGAGAATGGTATATTCTCAGCCTCCTAGGGCTGATCGTATATGGCGGCTATTTAATGTGGAAAAGGGAGAAGCCATATTTATTTCATACAAAACTGAACGGTATTTATTTAATTATCGGAGCAATCCTGCTATTGACCCATGTTTCCTTATTTAATATGTTGTCAGGCGAGGGCAGATTTACTAATCCCAGCGTTATTTATAACACTTGGGAGCTGTTTTGGTATGAAGCCGATGGCAATGCATCAAAAATTGGCTTAGGAGGCGGCATGATTGGAGCAGTCCTGTTTGCGATGTTCCATTATTTGTTTGATACAGCAGGCACGCAAATTGTCAGCTTCTTAGCAATTGTGACAGGTGTCATTCTATTGACAGGCAAGACCCTCAGCGGAGCCTTCCGCAGAATGATGCTGTCTATTTGGAGTTTTCTAAAGCGGCAATGGCTTGAGTTTTTAGAGGATATCCGTGAATGGAAAGAGGCGCGTATTACGAAAAGGGAAGCGAAAAAAGCGGACAGGCAGTCAAATAGGGGAACAAGGAGGCAGAGAGTGCAGCGGGAGCAAGAAACTGCTGCTGAGGAAGTTCAGCCGTTAATTGTAAATCCGCCAATCCAGCAATCGGCAGAACCAGCATATGCTGAACCAATCATTTCCTCTTTTACGGAAAATGTCTATGAAGACAGGCAAGAACCGGAAGAGGAGGTTAGTGAACCAGTTGAAACAGAGGAAACCATTGCTCCAATTACCTTCACAGAGGTGGAGAACAAGGATTACGAGCTCCCGCCTATCAAACTATTAATGGCGCCGAAAAAGGCGGATCAAAGCGGGGAATATGAACAAATCCACGCAAATGCAGCAAAGCTGGAAAGAACTTTTCACAGTTTTGGCGTTAAGGCAAAAGTAACAGAGGTTCATCTTGGCCCTGCTGTTACTAAGTATGAAGTTCATCCAAGCGAGGGAGTAAAGGTAAGTAAAATTGTCAATTTAAGTGATGATTTGGCATTGGCTCTTGCAGCAAAGGACATCCGAATAGAAGCGCCTATTCCGGGCAAATCGGCGATTGGGATTGAAGTGCCTAATTCAGAAGTAGCAATGGTTTCATTGCGGGAAGTGCTCGAGACAAATAAAAACGACAAGCCGGAAAGCAAGCTAATGATCGCATTCGGTCGTGATATAACTGGCAATGCTGTTTGTGCGGAGCTAAATAAGATGCCTCATCTTCTTGTTGCCGGGGCAACAGGAAGCGGTAAAAGTGTTTGCATTAATGGAATAATCACAAGCATTCTGATGCGGGCAAAACCGCATGAAGTCAAGATGATGATGATTGACCCGAAAATGGTAGAGTTGAATGTGTATAATGGCATTCCCCATCTTCTTGCACCTGTAGTAACTAATGCGAAAAAAGCTTCGCAGGCACTACAGAAGGTCGTGAGCGAGATGGAAAGAAGATATGACCTGTTTTCTCATACAGGAACCCGTAATATCGAAGGTTATAATGACTATGTCAAAAGGTATAATGCAGAAGAGCAGGAGAAGCAGCCTCTTTTGCCGTACATTGTCGTCATCGTTGATGAGCTGGCAGACTTAATGATGGTAGCTTCTAACGATGTGGAAGATTCAATTACAAGACTTGCCCAAATGGCGCGCGCTGCTGGAATTCATTTAATCATCGCAACACAGCGTCCTTCTGTTGATGTTATCACAGGTGTCATCAAGGCTAATATTCCTTCAAGAATAGCCTTTGCTGTATCATCTCAGACAGATTCTCGGACAATACTGGACATGGGGGGCGCTGAGAAGCTACTTGGCCGCGGTGATATGCTGTTCTTCCCATATGGGGCGAGCAAGCCGGTCCGTGTCCAAGGTGCTTTCTTGTCTGATGAAGAAGTCGAAGAAGTGGTTGACTTTGTAATCGGCCAGCAAAAGGCTCAATATCAAGAAGAGATGATTCCTGATGAAATTGCTGAAACAAACCCTGGAACTGTTGAGGATGATCTGTATGGAGAGGCTGTTGACTTGATTGTCGAAATGCAGACGGCTTCTGTCAGCATGCTGCAAAGGCGGTTCAGAATCGGTTATACGAGGGCTGCGCGTCTTATCGATGAAATGGAGGCAAGGGGGATTGTCGGCCCGTATGAGGGCAGCAAACCAAGAACAGTACTTGTGCCTAAAGCTTCAGAAGAGATAAATTTATAGTAGTGTTATATTTCGAATGCCGAAATAGGTTATACTAATAAAGTTCGGTTTTGAGAGTGAATATACAAATGTTTTACTATGCTAAAGGAAAAAACTTATTGTAAAGACGAATATTAAGAGAAAGAAACAAGAGAATTGGAAGTCGTTTCCGGACATTTGTTTCTATTCTCTTTTTTTTTCGACTTATTTCACAATTCTCTATTTATTTATTAGTGAAAAAGTGTTATAGTATTTTCGATTAGTAGGAATGATTGAACATCAGATGTCTGATGTCTTAGAAAGTTTTTGGAGGAAGGTCACATGCTAATTAAGTCAGATACAAGGCATTTATATTTGCAGGTTGTGGACAGACTGAAACGTGATATTGAGAATGGAATTTACAAAGAGAAAGAAAAATTCCCTTCTGAATTCGAGCTTGCAAAAACTTTGGGTGTCAGCAGAGCCACGCTGAGGGAAGCATTGCGTACATTGGAAGAGGAAAATGTCATTATAAGGCGTCACGGCGTTGGGACATTTGTCAACAGCAAGCCGCTTTTTAATTCAGGCATTGAACAGCTTCACAGTGTGACACATATGATTAGGCAGGCTGGAATGAATCCAGGAACAATTTTTCTAAGTTCGACAACTCAATGTTCAACTGAAGAGGACGCAAGGCGATTTTCCTGCCCGCAAAATGAAGAGATAGTAGTGATCGAACGTGTTCGAACTGCTAACGGAGAGCCTGTGGTTTATTGTATAGACAAGCTTCTGCAAAAGATCCTGCCTGAAAGATTTTCTTATGAAAATGATTCAATCTTTCAGTTATTGGAAGCGGATGCTCAAAAGAAAATTACATATGCTGTCGCGCAAATAGAGCCGATAGGCTATCATGACAAAATCTCTCCGATCCTACAATGCGAGCCTGAAACTGCACTGCTTGTCTTAAAGCAGATGCATTATGATGAAAAGGATGAGCCGGTGCTTTATTCAGTCAATTACTTTAGAGCCGATAAGTTTAGCTTTCAAGTGCTAAGAAAACGAATTTATTCGTGATAATCGGAGAAACTATTGTTTATGCACATTTCTCACTATGAAAACAAAAAAAACAAAAAAATTAGGGGGTACAAACCTTGAAAAAGCGTAAATTTGGTTTAGCGCTGTCCTTAGTACTTGCTGCTGGGACTGTTTTAGGGGCTTGTGGTAAAAACGATGATAACGAAGGATCTTCTGGTAAAGAAAAGAGTGATTCTTTCAGCGTTGCAATGGTAACAGATGTCGGCGGTGTTGATGACAAATCATTCAACCAGTCAGCATGGGAAGGCCTGCAAGCTTTCGGTAAAGCAAATGGACTTGATAAAGGAAATGGTATCGACTATTTACAATCTCAATCAGACTCTGATTATTCAACAAACTTGAACAGCTTAGTACGTCAAAAATATGACTTAGTGTATGGTATTGGTTTCATGATGGAAGGTGCAGTTGATGAAATTGCAAAACAGCAGAAAGACGCTCATTTTGCAATTGTTGATGCTGTAGTTGACGAACCAAACGTAGCAAGCATTACATTTAAAGAACAAGAAGCTGGCTTCCTTGCGGGAGTAGCTGCTGGTAAAGCAACAAAAACAAATAAAATTGGATTCATCGGCGGGGTAGAAAGTGAAGTTATCACTCGTTTCGAAGCTGGCTTTGAAGCTGGCGTAAAAGAATCTAACAGCAAAGCTACAATTGATTCCCAATATGCTGGTGCATTTGATAAGCCGGAAGTTGGTAAAACAATTGCTAGCAAAATGTATTCGTCTGATGTAGACGTAATTTTCCACGCTTCAGGCGGAACTGGTGCTGGTCTTTTCACAGAAGCTCGTGAATTGAAAGAAAAAGATCCATCAAGAGCAATCTGGGCAATCGGTGTTGACTCTGACCAAGCATCTGAAGGTGTTGTTGGCGACCATAATATCGTATTAACTTCTGCACTTAAAGGCGTGTCTGCTGCAGTTCAAGATATCTCTAGTAAAGCACAAGAAGGAAACTTCCCAGGTGGAGAAACTTCTGTATACGGACTTGCGGAAGACGGTGTTGGCCTAGCTGACATCAACGAAGAAGCAGAAAACAAAGCAGATATCGAAGCTGCTGTTAAAGAATGGACAGATAAAATTAAAAACGGTGAGTACACTGTTCCTGATACTGTACAATAATTTGATTGATTGAAAATTTTTTACAGGAATAAGTGGTTTGCATGGCAAAACACTTATTCCTTTTTTACGACCATAATTAGAATTTTAACTAAAAGGCAGAAGCCTTCTGCTTTTTATTAAAAATTTTACGATGGTGAAATTATAGTGAAATAGTTAAATATCATAGGTTGCAGAAATTCCTCTTACTGCTGACACTTTAGTATTTTTTTGCCAGCATTATTTTTAATTATTAGACATTCGTTTGTGGAGAAGAAGGAGTGAATGAGATGGAATATGTTATTGAGATGCTGAATATCCGTAAAGAATTTCCAGGAATTGTTGCCAATAACAATATAACCCTTCAAGTGAAAAAAGGGGAAATTCATGCATTGCTAGGGGAAAACGGTGCAGGAAAGTCAACATTGATGAACGTATTGTTCGGCCTTTATCAGCCGGAAAGAGGAGAAATCAAAGCAAGAGGGAAAGCGGTTAACATCTCAAACCCAAATGTGGCGAATGATTTGGGCATCGGAATGGTCCATCAGCATTTCATGCTGATCGATACATTTACTGTTACAGAAAACATTATCTTAGGAAAAGAAACAGTAAGCAAAGGGAAAATCGACTTAAAGAAAGCCGAAAATCAAGTAAGAGAAATAAGTGAACGTTATGGGCTTGCAGTTGACCCGAAAGCGAAAATTTCTGATATTTCTGTCGGTATGCAGCAAAGGGTGGAGATCTTAAAGACTTTGTACCGCGGAGCGGAAATCCTTATCTTTGACGAGCCGACTGCCGTGCTGACACCTCAGGAGATCACTGAGTTGATTGCGATTTTTAAAACATTGATTAAAGAAGGGAAATCCATCATTCTAATCACGCATAAGCTGAAGGAAATCATGGAAGTTTGCGATCGTGTAACCGTTATCCGTAAAGGGGAAGGAATCGGTACATACGATGTCAGCGGAACAAATCCTACGGAGCTTGCAAACCTGATGGTTGGCCGTGAGGTTACATTCAAAACGGACAAAAAAGCATCGCAGCCAAAAGAGAAAGTTCTGGAAATTTCAGATTTAACTGTTAAAGACTCTAGAGGAGTGCCTGTTGTAAACTCCCTTAACTTGAATGTCCGTGCAGGAGAGGTCGTCGGAATTGCCGGGGTAGATGGCAATGGACAGTCAGAACTGATTGAAGCGATAACTGGACTGATTAAGAAAGACAATGGCAGTATTAAGCTGAACGGTAAAGAACTCAGCGTGCTAACACCTAGAAAAATCACAGAAAGCGGTATTGGCCATATCCCGCAAGACCGTCATAAACACGGTTTAGTCCTTGACTTCCCTATCGGTCAAAACATGGTGCTGCAAACATATTACAAACAGCCATTCTCTAAGGCTGGATTCCTGAATAAACGGGAAATTGACTTGAAGGCGAAAACACTGATTGAAGAGTACGATGTAAGAACACCTGGCGCCCATACTCCTGCGAGAGCCTTATCAGGTGGGAATCAGCAGAAGGCAATCATCGGAAGAGAAGTGGACAGGAACCCAGATCTTCTGATTGCAGCGCAGCCGACTCGCGGTCTTGATGTCGGAGCAATTGAATTTATTCATAAACGTCTGATCGAACAGCGAGATAAAGGGAAAGCGGTGTTGCTTATTTCCTTTGAATTAGAGGAAATCTTAAACGTCAGCGACCGTATTGCCGTTATCTTTGAAGGAAATATCATTGCAGAAGTAGATCCGAAGAATACAACAGAACAAGAGCTAGGATTATTGATGGCAGGATCGAAAGATAAAAAAGTGGGTGTGGAGAAGAATGTCTAATACAATAAGAAAAATTAGTATACCTGTTATATCTGTATTACTTGGCATTATAGTTGGAACGATCATCATGCTCGTTACCGGCTATGATCCTGCTGCAGCATATACTGCGTTATGGAACGGAGCATTCGGCGAAGTGTACTATGTCGGTGAAGTAGTGCGTCAGATTACGCCGTTAATACTTGCAGGACTAGCGGTAGCATTTGCCTTCCGTACAGGCTTGTTTAACATCGGGGTAGAAGGCCAATTGATTGTCGGCTGGCTTGCAGCAGTCTGGGTCGGTGTCGCTTTTGATCTGCCGAAAATCATCCATTTGCCGTTGGCAGTGCTCGCTGGAGCTGCTGCAGGGGCTTTATGGGCATTTGTGCCAGGTTTTTTAAAAGCGCGCTTCCGTGTGCATGAAGTAATTGTCAGCATTATGATGAACTATATCGCATTGCATGTATCTAACTATTTAATTCGTAACGTGTTAACAGATAAGGCGGACCGCACGGAAAATATTCCTGCATCTGCGTCTCTTCGCTCAGATTTCTTGAGCAGCATGACAGACTATTCTCGTATGCACTGGGGGATTTTAATTGCCCTTGGATGTGTGCTAATTATGTGGCTTATCCTTCAGAAAACTGTTAAAGGCTATGAGTTGAAAGCAGTTGGTTTTAACCAGCATGCATCTCAATATGCAGGTATGAATGTTAACAGAAACATCGTTCTTTCTATGGTAATATCAGGAGCATTCGCAGGTCTTGCAGGTACAATGGAAGGCTTAGGAACATTTGAATATGTCAGCAATAAAGCTGGATTCACAGGCGTAGGTTTCGATGGAATCGCCGTTGCTCTATTAGGTGCAAATGGACCACTAGGCATTGTCTTTGCAGCTGCTTTGTTTGGCTTCTTGAAAGTCGGAGCGTTGAATATGCCTTTAGAGGCTGGTGTGCCAAATGAAATGGTTGATATCATCATCGCACTGATCGTATTCTTCGTAGCAGCAAATTATATGATACGCATCTTCTTAGAGAAATTAAGCAAAAATAAAAGTAAAAAGGGGGAGAAGTAAGTGGGATTAATGGATGTATTATTAATTGTCATTCCTTCTTCACTATTATGGGCTGCTCCGCTGATTTTCACAGCGCTTGGCGGTAACTTCTCAGAGCGTGCTGGTGTTGTAAACATCGGACTAGAAGGGCTTATGTTGATGGGGGCATTCTCTTCCATCGTATTCAACTTAACTTTTGCAGACAGCTTAGGAGCATGGACACCATGGGTAGCCTTGCTTTGTGCAATGGTCGTTGGCGCAGTCTTTTCCTTGCTCCATGCAGTTGCGTCCATCACATTCCGTGCTGATCAGACTGTTTCCGGTGTTGCGATAAACTTGCTTGCTGCTGGTCTTGCAATGTTTTTGGTTAAGTTAATTTATGATAAAGGACAAACTGCAACTATTCAATACAGCTTTAAAAAAGTTGATATTCCTGTTTTGAAAGACATTCCAATCATTGGGGATTTGTTTTTCCAAAATACGTATTGGACATCTTATCTTGCAATCATCGTTGCCATCCTATCATGGTTCGTGATGTTCAAAACACCATTCGGCCTGCGCCTTCGAGCTGTTGGTGAGCATCCGATGGCAGCTGATACAATGGGTATCAATGTTACAAAAATGCGTTATATCGGTGTCATTTTGTCAGGTGCCTTAGGTGGTATCGGTGGCGGTGTTTTCGCACAGTCGATTACAAATGACTTCACTCATTCCACAATCAGTGGTCAAGGGTTTATGGCTCTTGCAGCATTGATTTTCGGAAAGTGGAATCCATTAGGAGCAATGGGTGCAGCGCTGTTCTTCGGATTTGCTCAATCATTGAGCATTGTCGGAAGCAGCTTGCCATTCCTTGAGAACATTCCAAATGTATACTTGCTTATTGCGCCATATGTGCTGACAATCATAGCGCTAACAGGCTTCATCGGTAGAGCGGATGCACCGAAAGCTTCAGGTGTGCCTTATATTAAAGGAAGCAGATAATTATTTCACTAGAATCTCCTGTTTGCATCAGTGCAGCAGGAGTTTTTTTATTTTTCTAGGATTATGAAGTCATATTGGCACATAACCTTTGAAGAAGAATGGTGTGATTTGCACACGAAACTTGAAAACGTGGTTTCAACAAAGTTATAGTAAGAATATCCTTGTTATTAGAGTCAATACTATAGTTATAAAAATTTGCATTGATTGCAGTGAACTTAGGAGGTAGCCAATGAGTGTTGCTGAAGAAAAAGTCAAGAAGTACGGCGGATTTAATCTGCATACTGTCAAGACAGAAAAGTTTAAAACAAATAATATTGTAGTAAAGTGGAAGGCTCCCATCACAGAAGAAACAGCTACATTAAGAGCTCTTTTACCCCATGTCATGCAAAACAGCACTAATAAGTACCCAAGTACGAACGAAGCGATGCCGCATTTGGGTAC
>JAPSHL010000136.1 GCA_031179905.1 Bacillus sp. (in: firmicutes)
CTTCATGGTTTTACAGGGGACTCTAGTACCTGGAAGCAGTACATCCCGGTTTTCGAAAAAGACCGGCAGATAATAGCAATGGATATTATCGGACATGGCCGAACAGCATCACCGATAGAAAAGGAATACTACAAAATAGAGTATGCTGCTAAAGTAATCAAGCAGGTGCTCAAAACGTTAGAAATAGATTCTGTAGATCTTTTAGGATACTCCATGGGTGGACGGCTTGCCCTTACTTTTGCTTTAATTTATCCTGATATTGTTAGAAATTTAGTGCTTGAAAGTGCGTCACCTGGTCTGAAAACAGAAGAGGAAAGAAGAGAACGACGAATACAGGATAAGCAACTAGGAGAATATATCTTAAAAGAAGGGGTTAGTAATTTTGTGGATAGATGGGAGAACATCCCACTTTTTGCAACACAAGCCCATTTAAGCGAGAACGTGAAGGAAAGAATTAGAAGGCAAAGGCTCTTAAATAATCCAGTTGGTCTTGCCAACAGCCTCGAACAAATGGGGACCGGTTCTCAGCCTTCCTGGTGGGACAGGCTAGAATTGATAAAGTGCCGAACATTGCTGTTGACAGGTGAGCTGGATGAAAAGTTTTGCAGAACAGCTGCAGAAATGCAAAAAAAGAACCCGGATTTTGAGTGGATAAATGTGGATGATGCAGGTCATGCAATTCATGTGGAGAAACCTGAAATTTTTGGTACAATAGTAAGTGAGTTTTTGTCGAACAGCAGTTAAGTATTTTACAAAGTTCGGCAAAAAAAAAGGAGGAAATATAAATGGCAGTAGAATGGGTTGCTGTGCGCAATTACGATGAAATTATCTATGAAACATACAATGGTATTGCAAAAATTACAATCAATCGCCCGCATGTACATAATGCTTTTACACCAAAAACGGTAAATGAATTGATTGATGCTTTTGCAAGAGCAAGAGATGACAGCAATGTTGGTGTAATTATCTTGACTGGTGCGGGAGAAAAAGCTTTCTGCTCTGGCGGAGACCAAAAAGTAAGAGGTCATGGAGGATATGTAGGTGAAGACCAAATTCCTCGCTTGAATGTTCTAGACCTGCAAAGATTAATTCGTGTTATTCCAAAACCGGTTATCGCGATGGTTAAAGGATATGCGATTGGCGGCGGTCATGTATTGCATGTAGTATGTGACTTAACTATCGCTGCAGATAATGCTGTCTTTGGTCAAACAGGACCAAATGTAGGAAGCTTTGACGCAGGTTACGGTTCCGGCTATTTGGCTCGCATTGTCGGCCATAAAAAAGCAAAAGAAATTTGGTTCCTATGCAGACAGTACAGTGCACAGGAAGCATTGGATATGGGTCTTGTAAACACGGTTGTTCCTTTAGAACAAGTTGAAGAAGAAACAATTAAATGGTGTGAGGAGATCCTTGAGAAGAGTCCTACTGCTTTGCGCTTCTTAAAGGCGGCATTTAATGCTGATACAGACGGACTTGCAGGTATTCAGCAATTTGCCGGAGATGCTACGCTTTTATACTATACAACGGATGAAGCAAAAGAAGGACGCGATTCCTTTAAGGAAAAACGCAAGCCTGATTTTGGCCAATTCCCTCGTTTTCCTTGATTATCATATAACGGGATAAACCAAAAAAGGGTGACTCTAGCATCTGACTTCCACTATAGACTTTTATAAGTGGAGATAGATGAGGGGTCACCTTGTTTTCATTAGGATTAGTATTAAATTGTTATATTAAAGGGGAGAATCATATGGAAGAATTGCTTCCTAATTTCCTGAAGAATCGAGCTTCTTTAACGCCTCACAAAGAAGCAATTGTCTACAAAAACGTGTCTTTAACCTTTCAGGAGCTGTATGAAAAGGCCTATTACACAGCAGGAGTGCTGGCTGCAAAAGGTATCACAAAAGGTGACTATGTCGCTTTTTTAGTAAAAAACGATCTCCAAACTGTAATCGCTCTTCTTTCTCTACAATTACTCGGGGCAAGAGCAGTGCTCTTGAACAACCGTCTTACAACAAATGAACTGCAGTATCAAATCAAAGACTCACATTCTTTTTTTCTTATTGCAGATCATGATTTTCAAGCAAAGGCAGAAGCCTTACTTCATGAATTACCTTCTTTAAATGTCATGTTTAAAGGAGAACTGAAAAATAGTCCATTTAAGCAGCCTGTTGTACAAGAAACTGTAAATTTGGCTGATACATGTACAATTATGTATACGTCTGGAACAACAGGGTTTCCTAAAGGTGTTATCCAAACATATGGGAACCATTGGTGGAGCGCTGTCGGTAATGTTCTAAATGCGGGATTGACAGATAAAGATGTTTGGCTCTGTACTGTCCCTATTTTCCACATAAGCGGATACTCTATTTTAATAAGAAGTCTTCTATATGGGATGAAGATTGTCCTTCACGATTCATTTGATGAGCAAAAGGTTCTCATCGATGTGCTGAAGGAAAAAATTACAATTATGTCTGTTGTGACAGCCATGCTCCAAAAAATTGAAAAGGCAGCAACTACCCCTTTTCCTGACTATTTTCGGTACATGCTTCTTGGTGGCGGTCCAGCTTCCAGTGAATTAATTTCAAGCTGTATGGAAAAAGGGATACCAGTGTATTATTCCTATGGCATGACAGAAACCTCTTCTCAAATCGTAACTTTACCGCCCCAAGACGCTGCAAGAAAAATAGGATCAGCAGGCAAGCCATTATTTCCTGCCCAGTTGAAAATAGTTGATGATGAAGGAAACGAATTAGGAGCAGATCAGGCTGGTGAGATTGTTGTGTTTGGTCCTAATGTGTCAAAAGGCTATTTGAATAAAGGAGCTCATTCTCCTGATGGCTGGTTGCATACGGGCGATATAGGGTATAAAGATGCTGAAGGATTCCTTTATGTGCTTGATCGCCGTTCTGATCTGATTATTTCTGGTGGTGAAAATATATATCCAGCAGAATTAGAATCAGTAATTTCCTCCATTACAGGAATTAAAGAAGCTGGGGTCGTCGGAATGGATGACCAAAAATGGGGACAAGTTCCCGCAGCCTTTATTGTATGTGAGGAAGGAGCGGAACTGACTGAAGCATATGTGTTGGATGAATGTAAAAGGAAGTTAGCTTCCTATAAGCTACCGAAGGAAATCCGCTTTATTGAAGCACTTCCGAGAAATGCCTCAAAGAAGATTGTCAGAAAAACATTAAGAGAGTGGCTGTAATAGCCAGGACTAATATAATTAGGAGGCTTTGTCATGGGGCTTGATTTATATCATGGAGAGCTGTATTGGCCGCATACATTAAAAGATATTCCTTCCTATCCCCGTTTGGAGAAAGATGTTTTTTGCGATGTATTCATTATTGGCGGTGGAATGTCAGGAGCTATAGTATCCAATATTTTATCAAACGAAGATTTAGATATTGTACTTGCAGATAAAAGAAAAATAGGACATGGAAGTTCTGCAGCAAATACAGGTCTGCTTCAATACTCCAATGATATGATGCTCCATGAGTTTGCTCAATCAATCGGAGAGGATAAAGCAGTAAGGTTTTATGAGCTGTGTTTTGAGGCGATGAAAGATTTAAAAGACATTGCCGGTTCTCTAACTGATGACGTTCAATTTAAAGAAAGAAAAAGCCTATATTACGCAAGCTGCCAAGAGGATGCACAAAAATTGAAAACAGAGTACGCGATGTTGAAAAAACATGGCTTTCCCGTTGAATATTTAGAAGATGTTCAAATTAAAGAACGCTTCGGCTTTTCTAAGCCGGCTGCGATTCTGACAGATGGAGATGCGGAGATAAATCCTCAGATGTTCGTTATTCAGTTGATATATGAGGCGTCCTCAAAGAAGAACGTCCGAGTCTATGAACAGACAAATGTACAAGAGCACGGTTTTAATGATGGTTATTGGCAATTTAAAGCTGACAGCGGGGCACTCATCCACGCGAAAAAGATTATATATTCTACTGGGTATGAGACGGCTCTTCATACAGACAGGTTTGGAGCTGAATTAAATCGCTCTTTTGCAATTGTAACAACCCCGCTAGCATCCTTTCCTGGCTGGGAAGACCAGTGCATGATCTGGGAGACGAAACGGCCTTATTTTTATATGCGTACTACATATGATGGAAGAATAGTTGCAGGTGGCCTCGATGAAGATCCAATGGAAGCTCCTCAAGATTCTAGTGTTTTAAAGAAGTATGGAGAAAGACTGCATATGAAAATTATAGAACATTTTCCAGATTATACGATGGACATAGAGTATGCCTACGGCGCAACCTTCGGCGAATCTGCAGATGGCAGACCATTTATCGGTAAGCATCCAAGTAAGGACGGTGTTTTTTACTGCCTAGGATACGGAGGTAATGGAACGGTATACAGCATGCTTGGAGCCAAGATAATACGCGATATTCTCCTCTATGGCGAGC
Source organism: Bacillus sp. (in: firmicutes) (assembly GCA_031179905.1). Lineage (GTDB taxonomy): Bacteria > Bacillota > Bacilli > Bacillales > Cytobacillaceae > Niallia. The sequence continues at coordinate 4,419 of JAPSHL010000136.1, forward strand.
ATCCGGATGAAGAGCTGGTTGCTCCAGACAGACCTTGGAGGAAGTTATATTCCACCTAATACAAAAAGAGAGGCAAAGGCCTCTCCTTTTGCGTTATTCTGTAGGCTGAAATGTTTTACAATCCGTTTCTCTGCTGTTTTCAGCATGTTCTCCAACATGGCTTACTACATAAATTTGATCGGCTCCACATAAATTTCCATTTTCCCAAAAAGTACAGTTACTTACTTCACAAAGTACATCTTTTGCCAATAGAAACACTCTCCTTAGTTGGCTTATGATTAACAGGAATAGGTTAGACCTCTTCCTATACATAGTATGAAGCAGAAATTAAGTTTTTATACCGATGTAAATGGTCCTCTATTTCTTAGTCGCTTTTTGCTGTAAGTATTTTTTATCGTGCATAAACAGTCTCCAGAAAAAATAAAAACCAGGAACCAGGATAATGAAGGCAGCAATATAAGTAGCGAATATAGCATGAAATGAACTAGGACTAGTAAAGGACGATGTAATCGTTACTTCAGGATATACGATATATGGAAGATGGGCTTTACCATAAACATAACTTGCCATCAAATATTGAATTGTAATGGATACAATCGCAAGCCTCGGCATGCCTTTTATCTCTTTATTTTTTCGTGATGGAAGATACAGACCTACTCCCCCAAGCAGAAAAAAGAAAAGGGAGAGAAGAAGCAAATTCAAGTCATCCATCATCTTTACATATATCCAATGTGCATCCTGCTTAAGTGTGAGCATAATAAATACAGCCATTAATAACGAAATAGGACCGAGAATGATAGCATCCCTCCTGTAAAGCTGATAGGCCTTAGGCTCATTAGAAACATTTGAATAATCTGCAAGCAGCAATGAAGATAGAAAGAGTGTACTGCTTAAGGCAAAGCCAAAGAAGGCATATTCATTTGGACTAGAAAACAGGCCGACTAAGTCAAGACTCTGTTTGCCATCATTAAAATCAACAAATCCTCCGTGGGTGATTGGAAGCACACTGAGCAAAATACCTGGAATCAACATCCCAGTAATCCCCGATATATACGTAAGCGGCTTGCGGTATTCTTCAACTATATTAGAAAAAACAAGGAATGCACTTCTGATAGCCAATAGCAGCAGAATAATACTTCCTGGTATGAGCAGAACGGTTCCTAAAGTATAAGCAGCTTTCGGAAATAGGCTATAAACCGCGACAACGATGGCAACAATGAAAGTATTTGTTACTTCCCATGTTGGAGAGAGATAACGGTTTGCAATATTTGTTGCTCTTGTCTTTTCTCTATTGATGTAAACCATTGACCAGAAGCCTGCACCAAAGTCCATCGTCGCCATTATTGCGTAAATAAATACAAATCCCCACAATACAGTAATCGCCAGTAATGAATCTGTCATGTTGCCAACACTCCTTAACTGTTAGATCCAAACAGAGGGATCTCTTTTTCCTTTGCAGCATTCAAGTCCTTCAGTACTGTATTTTTGCGGAAGTAATAAATGAGTACTAAAGCAACTGTAACCCCTAAGATGATATAAACAATCATAAAAGAGAAAAACAACAATGGAAGGTTGCCGCTTGTTGTAACAGAGTCTGCTGTTGACAACTGTCTGTAAATGGTCCAAGGCTGACGGCCTGTACAAGCAAAAATCCAGCCGAATTCTATGCTGGCAATAGCGAGAGGACCTGAAGCAACAAATATCCACATGATAAATTTCGGGAAACGCTCCTTTTTTAATAAGAATTTCCACGCTAATGAAACGAAGGAAAGAAGAATTAAGAACGAGCCTATTCCAACCATTGCGTTGAACAGTGTATGAACATAAAGAGGCGGCCAATATTCCTCAGGAAAGTCATTTAAGCCTGTAACAACTGTATCAAAGCTGTTTCCCGCTAAAAAGCTCAGCGCCCACGGTATTTCAATAGCCCCGGTTATTTCCCTGTTCTCCTTATCTGTAAAACCGCCAATAGCAAGAGGAGCATGAGATTGTGTTTCAAAAAGTCCTTCGGCAGCAGCCAGCTTTTCTGGCTGATACTCATACAATTTTTGAGCCGACTCATGTCCATTTAAGGCAGTCAATAAGGAAAAGACAGCTCCGACTGAAATACTTAAAATTAATGCTTTTTGATGAAACTGAAAAATTCGGGAGCCGACAGGCTGTTTTAACATTTTAAATGCAGAAACAGCTGCGACAACAAAGGCTCCTGTTGTATAAGCGCTCATTGCTACATGTCCTGCGGAAACAAAGAAGGTAGGATTGAAGAAAGCCTTCCATGGATCTACGTCTGTAATTTGCCCGTCGTCCATGCGAAATCCTTGCGGTGTTCCTTCAAAGGCGTGTACATTTGTAATAAGAATGGCAGAAGCAAGGGCCCCAATTGCTACAAGAATAAGACTGCTGATTCTTGCCCAAGGGGGAATCCTTTCTGCAGCATAAACATAAATGGACATAAATAGTGCCTCTATGAAGAAAGCGTAGATTTCTATTTGAAAGGGCAATGCCATTACTTCCCCTATTACTTTCATGAAACCTGGCCATAGCAGAGACAGCTGGAGGCCGGCTATTGTACCTGTAGGGATGCCGACACCAAGCAGAATCCCGAATGTTTTTGTCCACCTTTTCGCCATAATGACATAATCAAGGTCCTTTTTTCTTTGATAAAGAAGTTCTGCCATTAACATCATTAAAGGCAGTCCGACCCCGATTGTCGCAAAGATGATGTGAAACCCCATCGTCATCCCGAACATGCTTCGAGCAGTAACTAGATGATCCATATTATCTATCCTTTCCTTCTGTATTCCGAATACTGCTGTTAGTATTTTCAGGAATTGGCGCAATTATGTAAGATTGGATAGATACAGGGTTTTAGTTATTAGGAGTTGTCTTTAAAAGATTTTTTACTTACTATATAATAGATGGATATAGTAAAAAGAAAAGATAGGATAGGAGATAAGAATAATGACATTATTAAATGAAATTTTAACTTTTAATGAACAATTCGTAGCAGAAAACAAATATGAGCGTTACATAACGACGAAGTTCCCTAACAAAAAGATGGTTATTCTTACTTGTATGGATACAAGACTGCTTGAGCTTCTGCCGCATGCTTTGAATATTTCAAATGGTGATGTGAAGCTTGTAAAAAATGCTGGAGCATTAGTAGTACATCCTTTCGGGAGCATCATGCGAAGCATTCTTGTAGCTGTGTATGAACTAAAGGCAGATGAAGTAATGATTATCGGACATCACGATTGTGGAATGAGTGCATTGAACTATGATTCTATGATGGAGAAAATGAAGGATAGAGGAATTTCTGAGGATACTATCAGCACATTGGAAAACTCCGGCATGGACTTGGATAAATGGCTGACAGGCTTTAGTTCTGTTGAGGAAAGTGTGTCACATAGTGTGAAAATGGTGAAGAATCATCCCCTTCTTCCACCAAAGGTTCCTGTTCACGGCTTAGTAATTGACCCTAAAACAGGAAAGCTTGACCTTGTAGTTGATGGCTATAAAGCTTAATTAGGGGATTGATCCTTTTTTTGTGGCCATTCATCCGGGACTGGATCAATGCCGCCTTGGTGAAAGGGGTGGCACTTGAGGATGCGCCTTATTGTTAAATATCCGCCCTTCCATGCTCCATGCTTTTTAATCGCCTCTAAACCATAGGAGGAACAGGTTGGGTAAAAGCGGCATGAAGGCGGAGTTAAAGGTGAAATGGCCTTTTGATAAAAGCGAATGAAAAAGATGAACAGCTTGCTTATCATTTATACTTTGCACTCCTAGTTTTTTTGGATTACTAATTACTTTCTAAAGGTCAGTATAGCATGGGCATTGTTGATTAGAAAATGACAGCACTTCTTATGGAACAAATCTTTTATTGGAAAAATATATTATAATTAAGTTGATGAAAATACTCGGTTTTTAAGTTATAATGAAGTAACGAAAAAAAAGGGGATGACATTTAATGCCTTCAGTTGAAAGCTTTGAACTAGACCATAATGCAGTAAAAGCTCCTTATGTGAGGCACTGTGGTGTTCACAAAGTTGGTAGCGACGGAGTTGTCAATAAATATGATATCCGTTTTTGCCAGCCTAATAAACAGGCAATGAAGCCAGATGTGATCCATACATTAGAGCATCTGTTAGCATTCAATCTTCGTGAACATGTAGAGAAATACGATCATTTTGATATTATTGATATTTCTCCTATGGGCTGCCAAACTGGTTATTACTTAGTAGTGAGCGGAGAGCCAAAAGTAGAAGAGATTATCGATCTGCTTGAAGACACAATGAAAACAGCAGTAGAAATTACGGAAATTCCTGCTGCCAATGAAACACAATGCGGTCAAGCGAAACTTCATGATCTAGAAGGTGCAAAAAAGCTGATGCAGTTCTGGCTAAAGCAAAGCAAGGAAGATTTAAAGCAAGTTTTTGCATGATAAAAAAGGTGCTGAAAAAATTCAGCACCTTTTTAATTTATAAGAGTGGGCTTAATAACCTAGAGAATGATTCCTTAAATTTAATCCATAATGATCTTTTTGAATAGCTGTCCAAAGAAAGGGGAGTGCATAATTTCATGTCCTCTATAAAGCCGTCTGTCAGTGAATTTGCTATTTCCTCACTGTATATAAAGGCGTTTACTTCAAAGTTTAGGCGGAAGCTTCTCATATCGATATTGGCAGTCCCGACTGAGCTGATTTTCCTGTCAACAAGCAACGTCTTGGCATGGATGAAGCCATTTTCATATATATATACCTTCGCTCCTGCCTTCAGCATCTCCCCAATATAGGAATACGTCGCCCAGTAGACAAACATGTGGTCAGGCTTGTTTGGTATCATAATTTTGACATCAATTCCAGAAAGGGCAGCAATTCTCAAAGTATCAAGCAAGCTGGCGTCTGGGATGAAATAAGGTGTTTGAATAAAGACTGAATCCTTCGCAGCTGTTATCATTTTAATATATCCGTTCTTAATTTGTTCCCATTCTGAATTAGGACC
>JAPSHL010000137.1 GCA_031179905.1 Bacillus sp. (in: firmicutes)
TCTTCTTAAAATAGTCAATGATAAAGGGATTAATGTGTATCAAGAAGAATTTATTGTTACAATCAACTAGGTGGTGTTAAGGCAAGTACTAGCTAAGTAGTTTTGGCACAGATTGCTTTCTTTTCTCGTATTTATCAGTTAAAATGAGAATTGGAGGTGAGCTAATAGTGCTTGCTACAACTGAGATGCTTATGTTACAAGTAGAGGCAGAGTCCATAGCGGAAATGATATTGGAATCAGATGTGGCAGAACAATATCGTATGCGCATGGCAAACCTTACAACTAATAAAGAAACACAGCGGAAGATCATTTCATTTAATGAAATGAAAGAACTGTACGAAGAGGTGCAGCGTTTCGGTAAATATCATCCTGAGTATAAGAGAGTTATGATGGAAATCAGGCAGCTCAAAAGAGATATGGATATGGACGAAAATGTTGCTGCATTTAAGATAGCAGAAAACAATCTGCAAAAATTGCTCGATGAGGTCAGTGTCATCATAGGAAGGTCGGTTTCGGAATTTGTTAAGGTTCCGACAGGGAATCCATTCTTTGATGAGCTTTCCGGCGGCTGCAGTGGAGGCTGCGGAAGCGGAGGCAGCTGTAGCTGTTCGGCTTAATGAAAAAAGGCGATGATGATTCAAAGCTTCATCGCCTTTTTTATGGACTTGAATCTTTTTTAAAAAATCACATTATTCGATATGATTTATTTTATTGCTATGCTAGAATAAAAAAAATAGAAGCGGAGGGAATATCATGTTAGGGCAGAGACAAGGAATCATTGTGTACCTTTATTCGTTGAAGCAGGCGAAAATGCTGCGCAGATATGGAAATGTCCACTATATTTCCAAAAGATTAAAATATGTTGTACTTTATACTAATTTAACTGAAACAGAAGCTTTGATGGAAAAGTTGAATTCCTTTTCTTTCGTGAAAAAAGTAGAACCTTCCTATAAACCGTTTTTAAAGATGGAATTTGAAAACTCTAAACCGGACAAAGCGAAAGAATATGATTATAAGATGGGGATATAAAAAAACTAAGAATAAATCTTGGTTTTTTTATTTTGTAAAAAAAAACCTGCAAGCTATTTGCTTGCAGGCTCCTTCTATATCCTTTTACAGGAAAGAAGGTAAAGGGAGAGGAGAAACCGGAGGAAGAACTTATGGGGAAACGTAAGCCTTCTCCGCGGTTGGCAACAACATCCTCGAATAGATGCTGTTAATTACAGTATTGCCAAGAATGCTCACCTTATACATCTAAGTTGTTTTTTTTTTGATCAAAAAGTGATAACTAGCTAATGGTATCTGCTTTCTTCAGCTCTTTATCATGTTACACGATTTACAAGAACATGAGTGAATATGGAATCCTGGGAATGTTTATGATAGGATAGTCAATGATATATATTCTATCAACTAATAATTCAGTGGTGATGTATGATGAGAGTGGTTTCAGGAACGAATAAAGGCATTTCATTAAAAGCGGTGCCTGGCAATTCGACAAGACCGACTACAGATAAAGTAAAAGAAGCTATTTTCAATATGATTGGTCCGTATTTTGAAGGCGGGGTCGGACTCGACCTTTTTGCTGGAAGTGGAGGTTTAGGCATTGAAGCTTTAAGCAGAGGGCTGGACAAGGTGATTTTTGTTGATAGAGATGGCAAAGCGATACATACAGTAAAGACGAATATTGCTGCCTGCAAATTGGAGACTAAATCAGAGGTCTATCGCAATGAAGCAGACAGGGCGCTCAAAGCGCTAATTAAAAGAGATATTGTTTTTGATTACATATTTTTAGATCCGCCATACAAAAAACAGCAACTGGAGAAATTAGTCCTGGTTATTGATGAGGAGGGACTTCTTTCGGAAGATGGTGTAATAGTTTGCGAACATGGAAGTGACGTTAGTCTTCCTGAAGAAATCGGCAGGTTTAGGCAAAAAAAATATGAAAAGTATGGAATAATTGCTGTATCCATTTATTCAATACAAACAGATATGGAGGAAAATGCATAAATGGCTAGTATTGCAGTATGTCCTGGCAGTTTTGATCCAATAACAAATGGTCATATCGACATTATTAAAAGAGGAGCAAAAGTTTTTGATCAAGTTTATGTTTGTGTGTTAAATAACTCATCGAAAAAACCATTTTTTTCTGTAAAGGAAAGACTAGAGCTTATAACAGAAGTTACAAAGGACATTCCAAATGTGACGGTCTCCTCTTATGAGGGTCTCCTTATCGAGTATGCGAAGAGTGTCAATGCTACTGCCATTATTCGAGGACTTCGAGCTGTTTCTGATTTTGAATATGAAATGCAAATCACATCAATGAATAGAGTATTGTCAGATGAAATTGAAACATTTTTTGTGATGACAAACAACCAATATTCATTTTTGAGCTCCAGCATTGTTAAAGAGGTCAGTAAATATGATGGAGATATATCAGAACTCGTTCCGCCAACGGTCGAGAGTGCGTTAAAGGAAAAATTTCGCCAGTTGAAAAAATAGACTAAAAAGGATTGTGAAGACCATTCACAATCCTTTTTGTTTAGATTGTCCGTTTTTTTTCCGGGTGGCGGAAGAATAAAATTACTACATAGATAAACAAGCAAATTATTGTAAATGCAGGACCTGTCTCCATCATTTTTTGTGCAGCGGTGCTAAGCCAACCTTGGTCTTCCATAAATGCAGGCATTGCAAACGCAGGTTTATCACTCTCAAGGAAATTCGCATTGAAAACATCCCAAAATAGATAGGTGTATATACTTGCGAAAACAGCTTGAAGGATTCTCGCAAAGAAAAATGGCTTGAAACCAATATCAGTTTGTGCCAAGATGCTTGCAACTTGTGCTTGAACACTCAATCCGCAAAAGCCGAGAATCATGCTTGTCACAATAGCTTGATGCATTAAGGTGCTCGACTCCACTCCGCTGGTCAATTTGCTTCCAAGCGTAATTTCGAAAATCCCGGCGATAAATGGGATGGACAAAGCACTGGAAAAGGAAAAAAGATCAAAGAATTTATCTATAAACCCTGCTAGGAAGGAAGTTACCTGTAGGTGAAACAGCAAGCGGTTAATGACAGAAAAAAGAATGATGAATCCGCCTACCATTAACAGAGACTGTATGGAAGATGTTACAGCATCACCTAGCAGTTTTCCTAATGGGCGCTTATCTCTTAACCGAGTGTGATGGAGCTCCCGCAATGCACGTTTCAGAGAAGGAACAGTGCTGCTCTTTTTTTCTTTCGGCGGCTTTTCATCACTTCCGTAAAATCTCATACAAAGGCCAACTGTAAAATTCGCCAAGTAGTGTGTTCCTGCCAAAAGAAATCCAAGCTTTGGATTATGAAAGAATGCAGCAGAAACAGCGCCGATAATGAACATTGGGTTAGAAGCATTAGAAAAGGAGACGAGCCTTTCTGCTTCTATTTTCGTAAGCTGCTTTTCCTCCCGTAATCTGGCTGTTAATTTCGCACCTGTTGGGAAGCCCGAAACCATTCCCATTGCCCATACAAAACCTCCGACACCTGGTACTTTAAACAGCGGGCGCATTATTGGCTCTAATAAAACGCCTAAAAACCGGACAACTCCAAATCCGATTAAAACTTCTGATAAAATAAGAAAAGGAAGCAATGATGGAAACACGATTGTCCACCATGTGTTCAGACCGTCCTTTGAGGCTTCGACTGCTGTTGCAGGGAATGTCACTAGTGCAAAAGCTAAAAAAGACGCTGTGCCAGCTAGAATTATGGTTTTCACTTTCGAACGATACAAGAATATTTTCCCTCCCCTTTATAAAACATCTTCTATTCTAAAACTCGTCCTATAGCCCTCTACCAAACAATATACTCATAAGCAGAAAAAAAAGACCATAAGATTACTATGACCAAACTAAATAATTGGAGGGTTTTCCTTTAATGAATCGACCGAAGATTGGATTAGCGCTTGGTTCCGGCGGCGCCAGAGGGTTTGCGCATATCGGAGTCATCAAAATATTAAAAGAGGCCAATATTCCGATAGATTATATCGCAGGAAGCAGCATTGGAGCGATAGTAGCATCCCTCTATGCAGCAGGATCAGATATTGACAGACTCTATTACATTTCTAAGTTCTTTAAACGAAAATTTTATCTTGATTTCACACTGCCGCGAATGGGATTTATAGCAGGCAATAAGGTGAAAGAGCTCATTCACCTGTTTACGTATGGAAAAAATATCGAAGATTTGGATATTCCAATTGCAATAGTCGCAACAGATCTGTCGTTTGGTGAAAAGGTTGTTTTTAAAAAGGGACCAATTGCGGAGGCTGTTAGGGCAAGTATTTCTATTCCGGGTATTTTTGTACCAGAGAAAATGGACGGTCGGCTTCTTGTTGATGGCGGTGTGATTGACAGGATTCCAGTTTCTGTCGTTAAAGAAATGGGAGCAGACTTAGTTATTGCTGTTGATGTAGCAAATGTTGACAATGATGCGGAAATCAGCTCTATTTACGATGTAATTATGCGCAGCATTGACATTATGCAGAGGGAGCTTGTTAATTATCGGGAAGTAGCGAGTGATTTTATGATAAGACCTCGTGTCGAAATGTTCAACAGTAAGGCCTTTACAGATTTAGAAAAAATTATCGAAAGAGGAGAAGAGGAAGCAAGGGAGCATACAGCTAATATTATAAAAGAAATGGCGATTTGGAGAAAAGGGAAAAAGGAATGACCACATTACTTGGTCATTCCTTTATAAATTAATCTGCCATTATAGGAACTTGGCTGTATTCCATGGCTAATAGCTCCTGTTGTTTTGCAGGATGGGCACCCAGTGCATAGATGGAAGCAGCTCGTACATCCAAGTCAATTTGCTGATGCTGATGCGAGGAGAGCTTGCTGATAAGAGGCAATTTAAATGTCTTTTTATGCTCCTTCAAATAAGCTCTTCCTTGTTTTGAACTGCCTAAAAGACGCATGTACGCAGGTGTTTCGTGTATGTATATTTCGTCTTTTTTTGTGTTTGTCAGTATATGGACACATATTCGCTGAAGTCTCGTCCAGGTGTAGCGCTTTGTTTTCAGCGTAGAAATGAACTCTTGAAAAGAATTTGCCTTTTGGAAAACCGCCAATATTCGGTTTTCAATCCCTTCCTCTACTTCATAGATAGATTGCAACTCACTTGGTGACATTTGCATAAGCCTGAACTTTAGATATGGCCAATAATTTTCCCATTGATGAAAGATTGAGAAGGTTTGTTTGTAGCCTTCCAAGATTTTCAGAGTAGTTGTATTCACATAGGGAGAAATTGTGTTAAGGCTGTGCTGTTCTATGATCTCCTTGCGGATACTTGTGGCGCTTGCAATAGTATCGGAGGTGAAGTGCGAATCGTGATAATTTGCTTTAATGCGTTTAATTGTATACAGCTCCATCGGCAAGTTCTTTGACAGAACTGCTTTTACATATTCGAAGCCTAATATATTATTTGGCATTGTTAAATCGGCAATATTATCCTCAATGCTCGTCATTTCCATAAAGGCGCGGGACATAGCTTTTGGATAACTGTAGCCTTCCTGCAGATGCTTCTTTATATTGTCATCGAATATAGTTTTGTACTTTGTCAAAATATGATACGAGTTAATAAATGGTTCAATAATTCCTGACTCGCTTCCGAAGCAAACAGCCTCACAGTGCAAACTGTCAAGCAGCTGTACAGCTCCTTGTGCAAATATGGTTGCGTGCTGTACACTAAACGCATATGGCAATTCAATGACAATATCAACGCCACCAGAAAGGGCCATTTCCGCCCTGTGCCATTTAGATACTAAAGCAGGTTCGCCTCGTTGCAGGAATGGTCCGCTCATAACCGCTATGACAATATCTGCATCTGATATTTCCTTTGCTTTTTGGATATGATGTAAATGTCCATTATGAAATGGATTATATTCGACAATTATCCCAACAGCTTTCATTTCAAAATCTCCTTACAAGTTTCGTTCGCTAATAAGTAGTACTGTTTAGAAGCTATATCAATCGTTAACAGCTAATTTTCTTAATCTTAGGATACAGGATATAGAAATGATTCGCAAAGTTGATAGAGCAGGATTCTTTTTATGGTAAAAAGGTACAGCCATAATATTTGCAATTCCTCAAATTCATTGTAGAATAGATACAGCACTGTATGCTAGGAATTGCGATTTTAATTCAATCCCATCAAGCATAAAAGTATAAAAGGGAAAAGCAAGGATAGTGTAAAGAAAAAATATTGACAAATAATTATATGAAAGCTATAATTACCTTTGTTGCCTTGGGGTGATATATATGAAATGGACGTTAAGCCAGTTACAAAAATACCGAAGTAAGGGATTATCTATTGATGAAACAATAAAGGTGGATGGAATTAAGGAAGTTGATTCCTCCATAAGACGTGTATCTCCTATGCATATTACAGGAAGAACAGATATTGATTCAAAGAAAGTGACTTTTCATTTAAAAATACAAGGTCATTTAGTATTACCTTGCTCTCGTACTTTAGTAGACGTGGATTATCCAATTAATGTAGAAACGACTGAAACTTTCCTTTTGAATGCTTCAGAATTTGAAACAGGAGAAGAGGAAGTTTATCAAGTAAAGGGCGATGTAATTGACTTATTGCCAATTATTGAAGAAATACTTTTACTTGAAGTTCCAATGCAAGTATTCTGTGAAGATAGTACAGAAGAGGGTGCTCCTCAGTCCGGAAGGGATTGGGAAGTTATCCACGAACAAGTTCAGACGGAGAAGGTTGATCCTCGGCTTGCTGGTCTTGCGAAATTTTTTGAAAATGAGTAAGTGCTCCTTGCTTTTAAGCATGGACAAATAAGAAAATTAGGGAATGGATTTTATCTACTTTCAAGATTTTCTTAATACTCTTTAAGGAGGTGGGAAGAATGGCTGTACCTTTTAGAAGAACATCTAAAACTGTAAAAAGAAAGCGTCGTACACATTTTAAATTACAAGTGCCTGGTATGGTAGAATGCCCTAACTGTGGTGAAATGAAACTTGCTCACCGCGTATGTAGCGCTTGCGGAACATACAAAGGTAAAGAAGTTGTAAGCAACTAATTTTCCTTTGAAAAAAGCACCGGACAATGTGTCCGGTGCTTTTTTTGTGTAAAGCTGAAACTTGGAAAGAAAAAAGTCCATATTTATTTGTATAATAGAAGAAATAAATAGTAGTAAGTAAAGGAGGGAGATTTAGCATGATTGTTGTCAGTTCATGTTTAGCAGGTTTACAAGTAAGATATAACGGGTCGGATAGTCTAAATGAAAAGATTAAAGCGCTTATTGACAAAAAAGAGGCTGTTGCTGTTTGTCCTGAATTACTTGGAGGCTTTCAAACTCCAAGGGAGCCTTGTGAAATTAAAGGGGGCACTGGGTATGATGTGCTTGATGGTCGTGCAGTTGTAATAGACAAAAGTGGTGCAGATGTTACCGATTTATATGTAGATGGTGCATATAAGACACTTGCTATTGTAAAGCAACTACAGGCGAGCACAGTCGTTCTTAAAGAAAATAGCCCATCGTGTGGAAGCAGCTATATATATAATGGTAATTTTGACGGAGAAAAGCAAAAAGGATCAGGAGTAACAACAGCGCTTTTACGAAGGGAAGGAATTGAAGTCATATCAGAGAATGATTTAACAAAAGCTTTACTGTGATAGACTAGCTTTGCGTAAATGTAAGGAGTAGATTCATGTTCTAAAAGCTGTCGGAACCCTGAAAATGCCTAGTTAGACAAGTCTTGTTTAGTTCTAGTGTGATTTAATTATTTTTTTTTCTAAAAGACTAAATATCAGTCTATCTTTTCTAGTAGATGCATATTATGAATAAAAAACACTAGGAGGGATTTAACTGATGACAACAACAAGACAAGACGCTTGGTCAAAGGATGAAGACATACTGCTAGCAGAAGTAGTACTTCGCTTAATCAGAGAAGGTGGAACACAGCTTCAAGCATTTGAGGAAGTAGGAAAGCTATTATCAAGAACAAGTGCAGCATGCGGGTTTCGCTGGAACTCATATGTGCGAAAACAATATAAATCAGCTATAGAATTAGCAAAAAGCCAAAGGAAGCAGTTGAAAAAAGGATTTGTTCTTGTAGAAGAGCCGGTTGAAGAAGTTTCACTAATAGGCAGTCAAGCAGAACAAGTTGAAGATAAAGACTTCGAAGAGATTTTAGAATATTTGAAAGATATTTATAATAAATCCTTGCAATTTGAAGAACATCATAAGCTCGACAATGCTGCTGTGAAAGAATCGGCAGAGCTTGAGGCAAAAATTAACGAGTTATACAATGAGAATCAAAAGCTTCAAAAGGAACTGCAAACAATGGATGAGGCTTATAAAGCGCTTGTAGAATTGATGGAAAAAGCGCGGAAAATGGTCGTCCTTAAAGAAGAAGAGAAACAGCAAAACGCCTAGCGCAAGCAACTCTATATCTGAAAAGCAGCCCCCGTGAATCTCTTTTTTCCAAAGAAGAGGATTGAAGGGGGCTTTCCCCTTTAAAAGGAATTCAGCTCCTATTCATTTAAATCTTTCCTTGAAATGATGTTTTTTCTGAACATATTGAACCGTTTTTAATCAATGCTAACCGCAACTTATGATAATTATCGGTACTTTTGTCTTAATTACTACTAATTTAGCTGGAAAATGTTAAGATAGTACTACAGAATAATAAAGAATACAAGGAAAAAGGTGTTGAAATGAAAATAAGCATTATCGGTGGCGGTGCTATTGGCTTGCTTTGTGCAGCTTATCTAGCACCAAAACATGATGTGACCGTATTTGTCCGCACTGAAAGCCAAAAAACACAATTAAGAGAAAAGGGACTTACACTTTTTTTAGCGAACAAAGAAGAACGGCATTATTTTACGGTCGATGTATTTGAAAATTGGGCTGGAGAAGGAGATCTGTCCATCATTACAGTTAAGCAGTATCAGCTTTTGTCTGTCCTCGAAAAAGTGACCGAGCTTTCATCTAAAATCAGCGCTCTTTTGTTTCTGCAAAATGGGATGGCTCATTTGCAGGCACTAAGAAATTTGGCGGTGAAAGAATTATATGTCGGGATTGTGGAGCACGGTGTGTTGAAATTGGACGGCACTACTATTAGACACACAGGAATAGGCACGATTCAAATTGCTAGTCTTCCATTTAAAGAACAAGTTCGTCCGAGTTCGACTGGGGCTATACTCGTGCAGGACAGCATCACAGGATTTATTGTCCAAATGCAGACAGACCCGATATGGATGTTGCAAAAAAAACTTGTTGTAAACTGTGTAGTTAATACACTGACAAGCATATTGGAAGTACATAATGGACAACTGCTCGCCAACCCTCACTATAAACGACTTCTTGCTCCGTTTTTGGAAG
>JAPSHL010000138.1 GCA_031179905.1 Bacillus sp. (in: firmicutes)
ACTATAGTAGTCACTGCTAAACCAATGGTTACCGGAAGCAGATTCCGGCGGGCAAGTTCAAAGGGACTGACATTACATATGGCTGCGGCTGGTATCAGTGCCCATGGAATCAGGGTACCTCCGCCAATGAAAGACATTTTATCATTTAGCTGAAACAATGATAATCTCGCGTGCTTTACCAGTTCCTATTTTATATTCATCTTTTGTATCAATAATTAACTGTGAAAACAAGGTAGTCATCATTTGTTTTCTTTCGAAATCATTAGCGTATTCCCATAGTGAATGAATGTTTTCAGAAATATAAAGAATTTCATCAATTTTTGTAGAATCAGTTTGTTTATACATCTTTAGTTCAGATAAAATCCTTTTTTCCATTTCTCTAAGGGAATCAGTTTTCTGAATTAATTCATCTATATCAATAACATCTGCTTCAAACATTGCTTTTTGTTTTTTTAAAAGCTTTTGATTATTCTTTAGTTCTATTTCTAACTGACTAATCTTTTCTTCTGGGACATCAGTTATTTTGGTACTGCCCTTGATATTATGAAATAGATGATCAAGATTGTTTAGTACTGTTTTAACTAAATTTTCTTCTTTGATAATGTGGCTGGTACACTTTTTCCCTGCCTTTTTCCCTGAGCATCTATACGTCTTACCATTAGGGCTTTTATGACCAGACATTGAGTGACCACATCGGCCGCATTTAAGGATGGAGGAAAAATAATAATTGCTTGTTTCGCGTTTCCCGCCATAAGTTCTTCTTTTATCTAATATATCTTGTAATGCCCAAAAATCATCTCTGGGTATTATACGTTCATGAATACCTTCGTAAAGAATTTGTTCTCTAGGAGGCTTCTTATATTGTTTAAGGTTCTCGTTGAAAGTGAGATATCCTGCATAGATTGGATTATTTGCGATATCTCGAACGGTATCAACATGCCAATCGCTTCCTTTTCTTGTACTATACCCACGTTCACTAAGAACTTTTGCTATTGTATAAAATCCCGAACTTTTGCTTAGTTCAAAAATTGTTTTAACAATCATTTCTTCATCTTTACTTATTACAAGTTCCTTATTAACAGACTTATAGCCATAAGGTGTTATGCCGCCTTTCCACTTACCTAATTTCGTTTTCTTTTCCATTCCCAGCCTAACCCGTTCAGCTAGGTTTTCTCTTTCCCATTGAGCTATAGCAGCTACAAGAGTGATAAATAACCTTCCCATAGCGTTTGTTGTATCATAGACTTCTGTTGCGCTTTTAAACATGCAATTGTGTTCATCTAATACTTTTAGTATTTCATAAAGGTCAAGTACTGATCTAGTTAGACGGTCTAATCGATATACAAGTAATACATCTATTCCGCCTTTTTTTATTTCATTCATCATCAAGGTGAATTTAGGACGATTCAAATCCTTCGCAGAATGGCCGTCATCAATGTGGATATCGACGATTTCCCATCCTTGTGAAACACAGTAAGCTTCTAATTTTTCAATTTGGGATGCTATAGAAAATCCATGTTTAGCTTGTTCATCGGTCGACACTCGGACGTAGATAACACATTTCATAAGAATATATCCTCCATTTTTGTAATCTACGCTAAACCTCTTTTAATAATATTCAATGGGTTTAAATGAATTATAATTTCCTCATGATAATAAAAATCGCCGTATTTTTCGATATATCTATCTAAGGCTTCTTGCAAAAATTCTTCAGTCACATTTAAGTATTCAGCTACTTCGTATCGATTAGTGCAACCATAACGATATGCTTCAATAAAACATGAAAGTGGAAGTAGCTTATTATGTGCCCAACTTCTCGCAATTTTTTCCTGTTTGACGTTAGCAACTTTACCTTGATCTAAAATATTGCCTACTGTTTTGAAGTGATGACCTAACTCCTCAGCGAGAATGCATCCTTTTTCAATAGTTGACAATCGCTTTTCTAAAAGGATATTTCCATTCCTGTACAATCCTTTAAATCCGAATTCAAGATCCTTTTCTTTAATGGTTACATCACGATAATCCTCAAGTAATTTATTATAGTGCATCGGCTGCACCTCTCTCTCTATCTCTAGCTGTTATTTATCGTCTTGGAATATAAAGTCTATGTATTTTAAGATGTCTTTCATTTTATCTTCAGTTATTTCTTTTTCATCGAGGTGTGCAGCGATAGTTTCAATAGCTTTGCTGTTCTTTTTGATACCCTTAGAAGACTCATCTTCTAATCCCATAATGTAATCAGGCGACGCATCAAAAAAATCAGCAAAAATACGAACTACATCCATTTTGGGTTCTGCTAAATTATTCTCGTACCTAGATATCATACTTTTACTAATTTTAGTTTCATACTTAGCATTAATTTGTTTTGCTAACTGATCAATACTTAAATTTTTTGAGGTACGTAAGTTTTTTAGAATAGATCCAAACGAATACATGAGCTTTTCTCCTCTACCATATTATTCATATCTAATATAGTATATCATTCGTTCCTGCAATGCAATATATTCTGCTAAAATCGTTCCCTAATAGGAATATTATTTATTGACATCTAAATTTTAATGACCTATACTAAGTTTGTTCCTTAAAAGGAACGGTGTAAAGTGAGGTGAAATAATGGCCAGCATCAACGAAAGTACCTCTCGTCGACATCAGCCCTATAGAAAAATTAAAGCTTTCTTAGTCGAAAACAACATTTCGCAGAAGGAATTGGGTGAAATACTTGAGAAAAGCCAAAGTGCAATAAACCAAAAGCTTAACGGAACTGGAGGCGACTTCTCGTTACAAGAAGCAAGGTTAATGTCTGAGAAATTAGGTATTCCGAGTGTTTATTTTTTTTGAAGTTTTCGTTCCTTTATAGGAACAAAGGATAATTAAAAAAGCAGATTTGTCCTATTGTTTTCACAGCATATGCTGTAGAGAGGTGAAATTATATGACGCTAGAGAATTTCAAAATAACAAAGGAACAGGTTCTTACACTAAAGCCGATTATTGAAAGTATCCTTTCTAGAAAATATGGAAAGGAGGTGAAATTTTCAGATTTAACGATTGGAAATATCACGGTGGATAGTAAAAGGGAGGTTGGATAAGTTGGGTGAATTCATGGTTTACGGTTTGTTCGCTTTACTGGTGTTTTTAGGTGGATGTTTGTGCGGTAGCTCATTGACAGCAGGAAGAATGAAGGGAGGTGGAAAGAGTTGAAAATCAACTCCAAGGAATGGTTAGCAATGACTGAGTTAGACCGGTATATGGAGATTTATCGGGCTTATGTAAGAAGTCAATATAAAGGAGGTGAAACAAGTGGAAAGAAAAATCAAATATTTTGAAGTAGTTGCTGAAGCCACTAAGCCATTTATTTATATATTCGAAGTTGGCAAAGAATTCGGTGGACAAACTGTGGATGACATCATCGAACACGATGGAGTATTCAAATTGTTTAATCGCAAGGACGAGCTTATCACAGAAATTAACTTACCTGTTATCAGTGTAAATTACGAATACCCGTTGGCAGCAGTCAATTAAGGAGGTGATTTCTTGAAAAGTGGTAAAAGGCC
Organism: Bacillus sp. (in: firmicutes); assembly: GCA_031179905.1. GTDB lineage: Bacteria > Bacillota > Bacilli > Bacillales > Cytobacillaceae > Niallia. The sequence continues at coordinate 3,552 of JAPSHL010000138.1, forward strand.
AAATGTTCGTCAACGTAAAGCCATGGAGTGGGCAGGCATACGAGATTCAAAGGAATGGTTAGTCATCAAAAGCTTGCCTTACGAATTGATTGTTGTCCACAGAATGACAGGGCAAACAAAGGAGGTTCCGATTTAGTGGAAGTAGAGAATCCTATGGTAATAGATTCATTGTGGAGGAAAGAGCCAAAAGTAATTGGTGAATGTGAAGGATGTGGTCAAAGTATTTATTCCTTTGAAGACTTTTACGATATGCAAGATCAGGAAGAAACGGTTCTCATCCATGAAAGTTCTGAATGCTGTCTCCAATATGTTGCTGATAGATCACTTTGTAGAAATGGAAAAGAATAAAAAAGGCACTGCGCCAACAGTGCCGTTTGAAAAAATACTTATCTCACCTACATTTTATATATTTTTTATCCAAATATGCAACAGGAGGAAAAATAAATGTATTTCGATTCAAAAGGGCGTACAGTGTTCATCCCAAATAATAATTTATTAGAACCTCTATATAAATTACTAGAACAATATGAACCTTCCATAGGTGGTAGTCACTTATTTGAAGATTTAATAGAAAACTATGAATTCCTTGATTCGATGTTAAAGGAAGGTGAAAAAACAAATGGATGCATTGAAGATTATCAAGAAAGACCGCGACCATCTTCTCCGGGAGATATCAGAAGCCAAAACAAAAATGGAGATTAATAATCAGTCAAATGAATCCCTTTCACAGGGGATTGCTCGTAAAGAACATTTGGTGAAGGAATACAATCAAATAATTGAAATGGTGGAGGTGCCTGATTGATGTTCCAAGTCACAGAAGCTGAACGCGAAAAGGAAAAAGCAGTCGTTGGCTTCATTGGCTGCAGTGGTTCCGGCAAAACAGTAAGTGCCCTGGTCGTGGCTTACGGAATGATGAAAGAAGCATATCCAGATGCCAGTGAGTCTGAGATATGGCTGAAAGTTGGTGTAGTTGATACCGAACACAGGAGATCAAAACTATATGCCAACTTGCAAATAGGTGATATTCGTATCGGTAAATTCAGGCATATCGATTTTACACCGCCTTTCACAACTGAACGATATCAAATGGCTGTTCAAACAATAAAGGCAGCTGGTGCTGAGGTGGTTATAGTCGATTCCATTTCTCACAATTGGATGGGTGAGGGAGGCATTGTAGAAACTCATGGGCAAATGTCCGGTAACTCATTTCAAAACTGGGGAAAGCTTGCACCGGAAACAACTAAATTAATCAAAACACTTACTCAAAATGATGTTCATATCTTGGCAACCTTCAGGACCAAAACAGAATATGTTGTGGAGCCTAACAGTGAAGGGAAAATGGCACCAAGAAAAGTCGGTACCAAGCCTGTTCAAAAAGAAGAAATGGAATATGAGTTCATGCTCAACTTTGTAATTGATATTGATCATGTTGCTGATATATCCAAGGACAATACTCAAATGTTTGAAGGTAAGCCTCAGAAAATAACAGTTGATGTTGGCCGAAAGCTTTTCCGATGGCTCGAGCTTGGGATAGATGTAAAAGCTGAGGAGGAAGGGCGAAGGATTGACCTTATTGAACAGGTGAAGTCCATTGCATCCAGTAATGCTGAAGCTCAAAAGAAAGTCGATGAATTTGAATTTAAAGCAAATACAAAGCTTGATGATTTTTCTATCAAACTTGCAAGTACAGCACTTGAAAGATTAGCAGAATTTAAAAAATAGGGGGAAATTTTAATGTTTAAAGTAGACCATACAAAAGGTGAATCAACATTCGAACAAATCAAGCCAGGTGAATACGAAGCAATCGTAATGAATTATGAACAAAAGGTATCCTCAACAGGAAAAAATATGGTTGTTGTTGATTATGAAATTCGTTCAGATGTAGATCAACCATGCCAAGGACAAAAGATCCTTTTTGATAACTTCATCGTTTCTGATAACACACTGTGGAGGTTTCAACAGGCTTCAAAGGCAGCACAATTTCCGGATGGAATGGAATTCGCTAACTACAAAGAATGGGCTGATGCTTTCCTAAAAAAACCTGTCCGTTTAGTAGTTGGAGAAAGAGAGTATAACGGGAAAAAATTCGCCGAAGTAAAGGCATTTAAAGTTTCAGAGGTAAGTGTACCAGATACAACATTTACAGTTTCTGACGATGATATTCCATTTTAAGCAACAAATTAATAGATTCAATGAATAGAGGGGAGCTTGATAGGCTCCCTTTTCAAAAGGGAGTAATCAAATGACACATCAATTTCACAATATACCTGTAGAGCTTAAAAACACTCCTCATTGGATCCTATGGCGAAAAGAAGAGCGTGGGGGAAAAAGCACCAAGGTTCCATATCAAATAAATGGGGGAATGGCACAATCCAATAATAAGCGTAGCTGGTCCACCTTCCCAACAATCATAAAATTTTTCGAAAAGGGTGGATATGACGGAATCGGCTTTATGTTTTCTAAGGATGATCCGTTTGTAGGAATAGATATCGATCATTGTGTGAATGAAGGGGCCCTTAATGAGCTGGCTGAAGATGTAATTGAAACGGTCCAGAGCTATACGGAGTATTCTCCGAGTGGAGAAGGCATTCATATTATTGCTAAAGGTAAGCTTCCGTTAAAGGGGCCGGGTACTGGCCGGAAAAACCCAGGGATTGGCTTAGAGGTGTATCGACATGGAAGATACTTTACTTTCACAGGGGATAGCCTAGGCGAAGTTCCAATTGTGGACCGTACGGATGAATTAAAAGTTCTCTTTGATAAGTATCTGAAAGAAAAAGTAATGTCGGCTCCAAAGGTGAGGGCAGAACAGAGGGAAAGGGAAGACTTCAGCAGCCTTTCAAATGCTGGTCTGTGGGAAAGAATGTTCAACTGTAAGAGTGGGGGCAGCATAAAGGATTTGTTTCAAGGGCTCCTTATCAACGGGGACCATTCCTCAACTGACATGGCCCTCTGCAATCACTTGGCATTCTGGACGGATAAGGACGCATCGAAAATGGATTCGATGTTCCGTGAATCAAGTCTTCTTCGCGAAAAATGGGATAAGCAGCATTCAGGGGATGGCCGTACATATGGACAAATGACAATTGAAACAGCCATTCTTGCTACTCCCTCAAGCATATCTGATTTTGAACCACCTGAAGAAAAGAAGTATGAAATCTACATTTCCGATGAATATAACGAAATTGAAGATACCGAGGAAATTATAGATAAGGCTCCTAATTTTCATTTAACGGAACTAGGAAATGCAGAGCGAATTGTTTATTACCATGGTGACAATATTCGCTACTGTAACGAGCTGGAATGGCTCATATGGAACGGTAAGCAATGGCAGGAGGATAGCAAGAGGAATATCGAGGCTCTTGCTGCCAAAACGCTTAGAGGGCTTTACCAGGAGTCGAAAACGGAAGAAGACAGATATCGTGCAAAACAGCTGAATGATTGGGCAAAGAAGTGTGAAAAGCGTGCCATTCGAATAAATAGCATTTTGGATGTAAGGCCGATGGTATCAATCAAAAAGAAAGACCTGGACGCTCATAAATTTCTTTTTAATTGTGATAACGGTGTGATTGACCTGAAGACGGGGGAATTGAGCCCTCATGATAGGGACCTGCTCTTTACCAAAATTTCTCCTATCGAGTATCACAAAAATACCGAATGTCCAAGTTGGATTGCTTTCCTGGAGAGTATCTTTCTGACACCAATCGGGGATCCAGATAATGAATTAATCGATTACCTTCAAAAGGCTATCGGATATTCATTGACAGGTGTTACGAAAGAACAAATCATGTTCTTCCTTTTCGGAAATGGCCGTAACGGTAAGTCAACCTTTATTAATGTCATTCAAGATTTGATGGGCGATTATGCCAAACAGACGAATAGTGACACTTTCTTGAAAAAGAAAAACGATTCCGGAATAAACAATGATGTGGCCAGGTTGGATGGAGCCCGGTTTGTATCCGCGGTCGAGAGTGAGGAAGGGCAGCAGCTGTCAGAAGCATTGGTAAAACAAATCACCGGTGGAGAGAAAATGTCAGCGCGTTTTCTCCGTCAAGAATACTTTGAATTTACGCCAGAGTTTAAGGTTTTCTTCACGACAAACCATAAGCCAATCGTAAAGGGCGGAGATAACGGTATATGGCGCCGGATAAAATTAATTCCGTTTACCGTTACCATTCCAGAAGAAAAAATCGACGCCGATCTTCCTGATAAATTGAAAAAGGAAATGGCAGGAATATTCAGGTGGGCTGTAGAGGGATGTTTGAAGTGGCAACGTGAAGGAATGAAGGATCCGCAAGCTGTGAAAGATGCTACGGAAAGTTATAGACAAGATATGGACATATTAGGCCCTTTCCTTGACGAAAATTGCACAGTTCATCCAAGCGCCAGAATTGAAGCTAAAACTCTTTATGAAAATTATACAAAGTGGTGTTTTCAAAACAGTGAATTGGAATTGAAGAACCGCGTTTTTTACCGCCAACTCGAAGTGAGAGGGTTTAAAAAAGAGAATGGTCCCAAAAACAAAGTTTATTTTCATGGGATTACATTAAACCAATATGGAGTTAATTTATTTTCTGTTGATAAACAAAAAGATGATAAAGAAAAAGTTATTACTATTAATAGGAAAAAGTTATAGTTCTCCATTTTGGGTTAACGGAGGGTTAATGGGAAAAATCGTTGTTAACCCACTTAAGCCCTTGGTATATCAGTGTTTTTAGTTAATGGGTTAATGAGGGTTAATGGTTTCCTAAAACCCTCTCATGAAAAATAAAATAAAAAAAATAATATATATATATAGAGCTTATTACCGAATTAGTTAACACTCGTTAACCCATTTAGGCTAATCCCTTGTGGCTGTAAGGGCGAACCCGCTTTTCGCCATTAACCCGCTATTAACCCTCTATCAAAATGAGGTGATAGATTGCATCCGAAACAAATAATTGATGATTTCAAATCAATGGGAGCCACCTTCGTACTGGATAATGACGAATTGTACATAGACAACCCAGAAAATATATATCCGGAACTAGAGGAGTTGGCAAAATCATATAAAGCTAGAATTGTTGCTTTTATGAAGGGTGATTATTCAGACCAGGATCATGCCGTAAAGCAAACAATAGACAAGATTATTAAATTCTATTGTGGTATCGACCAGGATATGAACGAAAAAATAAACGAAAAAATAAACGATTGGCTAAATAATGATGCTGCAGGAACGGCAGCTGTTATGCAATTGCTAATCGATTTGAATAATAACGGCTGGGATAAGGTCACTGAGCCAATATGTAATTTTGAAAATGATGTGACGGATAAGCTATCGAAAGAAATTTTTGATTGTGCAATGTCGTACTTTAGGAGGTAGTAAATGTCGGCCATACATTATAGATATTCCGACAAGGAATTAGAACAGATCCTTTCCACACTAGAAATCATTGTGGATACCCGGGAGCAGAAAAACCAACATGTACTTGATTATTTTAGAAAGAAAAATGTTCCTTTTAAAATTCGAACCATGAAAACAGCTGATTACTCGGCCATGATTCCAAAGAATTCGGAAATGGGCATTACTCGAGACATTTACTTAGCTGCAGGTATTGAACGTAAAAATGGAGTGGATGAACTGGTGGGATCCATTAAAGACCGGAACCGGTTTGAAAATGAATTGATCAGGGCCTCCAAAAATCCATTCGTCATGATTGTGGAAGACCTAGAAGGCTATCAGAAAATATTAAAAGGATCGTACCGGAGTAAATACGAACCAAAAGCGCTGCT
>JAPSHL010000014.1 GCA_031179905.1 Bacillus sp. (in: firmicutes)
CTCCGGCTGTCAAAAAAAACACGAAACAGCCACTAAAAAGCCATTCAATTTAACCGGGAGAAGCAATGTAATAGTAATCTGATAGGCTCCCGAGCTTCACAGGAGCTTTGCAAAGTGCATATGGAGTAAGCTGCTTCCACATAAAACCAAAGTTAATATCCGTTAATTTCACTCAAGCAAAGGCGATAAACCCAACTGTATGCAACGCTTCATGCAGAATTATTCCTGCTAGATAATTAGAATTTCCAGAAAAGTCAATCCGAACCCAATCTGAAACCCCATGCATAAAAATATACACCAGCGCTTAGAATCGTTATAATCACAAAATATTTTTTTATTCATTTTTTCTTCCTTTATTTCACTTTAGTCCATGTAAAGGTAAGAAACCGAAAGCGGGGTGGCTTTCGGCTTCAGCTCTTAACCTAATGGATAAGGGGGGTCTTCACTAGTATTGTAGCAAACCCATGTAAATACTTTGCAAACCATATGTAAAAGTAATGTAAACTTGTACAATTAATATGGGAACTTTTTATGCAGTAAAATGGTGAAAGTAGTACCTTTGCCAACTTCGCTTTCCACCTTTATTAATCCTTTATGGAGTTCGACAAGGTGCTTTACGATCGCTAGGCCGAGACCCGTCCCACCAGAATTTCTGCTTCTCGCCTTATCCACTCTGTAAAAGCGTTCAAAAATTCTTGGGATTTCATTTCTTTCAATGCCTATGCCCGTATCAGCTATGGACACCAAAACATCCTTTTCCTTGTTCTCTACAAAAACAGAAACCTTGCCTCCACTTGGTGTATAGGAAATCGCATTGGATATCAAGTTCATAAACACTTGAATAAGACGGGCCCTGTCTCCCTCAATCCAAACCTCCTCACCAGGACGCTTGAAATCGAGTTTTAAACTTTTGGCCTCCGCTTTATTCGCAAGAAGTTTGCTGACCTCTTCAAGGATATCCACCATATTAATAGGCTCTTTTACTAATGAGAAGTTATGCTGTTCCAGCCTAGTCAAGTCAAGCAAATCCTGAATGAGCGATTGGAGCCTGTCGCTCTCTTTTAAAATAATTTCCAGGAATTCTACTAATGCCTCTCTATTATCCATAGCACCATCTAATAGAGTTTCCGAAAAACCTTTAATAGAGGTAATTGGTGTCTTTAGTTCATGAGAGACATTCGCGACAAAGTCCTTCCTGATTTGTTCGAGTTTTTTCAACTCTGTGATATCATGAAATACAAGCAATATCCCCATCCACATATCATTTGTGCCAATTATTGGAACACCATACACTTGAAAGCTTTTCTTCTCAAAATTAACGTTAAGCTGCAATTGCTTTACTACCTTATGTTCTGTCATGAAAATTTCTTCGACCAAGTCGGATATTTCCCTATGTTCAATAACATGATAATAAAGCTTATATAAATAATCAGATGAATTAACGGTGAATAAATCTTTGTATGCTCTGTTTACGAGATTTATATATCCCCTGCTGTCAATCAACAACAGACCGCTGCCAATATTTTCAATAAGCGTTCCTAAACGGTCCTGCTGTATTTCCTGAGCCTTAACCATTTCCTGCAGGTTTTTTGCAAGCTTATTTAAGGATGAACTAAGCATACCCGTTTCATCCATATTATCTTCATATGTACGTGCATGATAATTGCCTTTTGCCAAATCGACAGCAACCTTTGCAGCTGATTCAATCGGCCTCATATAACGGAATACAAGTGTTAAACCAATAACAAAAATCAAAATAAAAGCAATAAGCAATGCGGCAAGGACATATGTATTCATTTGCTGATAAGCATCTTTCTGTGATGACAAATCAAGCCCTAAAAACAAGTATCCTTGCTTTTCTCCATTAAGCTTTAGCTCTTTCCAATAATAATGGAAATTCGTGTCTCCGCCAGTGTATTCTTCCTGCGGTTGGCTGGATGCTTTACTGACGACAGAACGAAGAGATTGCAGAAATTCATCATGAGACTTTTCTCCCTCGTCTATGATAATTTTCCCTTCTGTGTCTGTTATTGTTATTTGGATATCCAAAAGCCTGCTGTATTCTTTGATTTGACTTGCATCTATTTCCTCAATGCTGTCTGAATCTGTCATTTCTGCAGCAAGTAAGCTGCTTTCTCTTTCAAGCCTGATATCAGACGAATTTATGTAAGAAGATTTATTTAATTGGTAAATAAACAAACCCAGCACCAGAAAGACGATGGCGACGACCAAAAGTAAACTGGCCAGCAGCCTGGATTTAAATGTTTTCATTTTATTTTGGTTCCTCTAATTTATATCCTAATCCCCGGATTGTTTTAATGTATATTGGCTTCTTCGTGTTATGTTCCATCTTTTCACGCAAGTGGCTTATATGAACGTCAACAATTCTTGTGTCTCCAACAAAATCGTAGTTCCAAACCGCACTTAACAGCTGATCTCTAGTAAGCACACGGCCTTTATTTCTAGCCAGATACAGAAGCAGTTCAAACTCTTTTGGCGTAAGCTCTAAAAGTTCTTCCTTGAAATATGCTTCATAGTGATTCGGCATGACTTTAAGCTCTCCGATTTTAAGCGTATCTCTTTCTTCCTTTTCCTGCTCTGATGATTCTGATATTAGCTGCGACCGTCTTAATACTGCTTTAATACGGGCAATGACTTCCCTTGGACTAAATGGTTTTGTCATATAGTCGTCTGCTCCAAGCTCTAAGCCGAGCACTTTATCAAATTCATCATCCTTTGCAGTCAGCATGAGAATCGGTGTAAATATTCTTTGCTGTCTCAAATTTTTACAGACATCCATCCCGTCCATCTTAGGAAGCATCAAATCAAGGAGGATGACGTCAGGATTCGACGTAACAGCAAGGTTCAGTCCTTCCTCTCCATCCATTGCTGTTATAACATCATAGCCCGCCTGCTGCAGGTTGTATTTCAGTAGTGTTACGATAGACTGCTCATCATCAACCACAAGAACTTTCTTCTTCATAAATGCCTCCAAGTTTAAAAAATTCCCCTAAGTCCCCCATATTTTACATGTCTATTATAGTATAAATCAGCAACTGATGAACAACAAGCTAAGCTTGTCCTATCCTTCCTACTTCCTACAAATTTTTGCAGTTAGGAATTTTTCAACAAGGCAAAAAGCCCCATCATCCTAGATGGGGCTTTTCATCACGCTTGTTATGTAAGAACATTGAGCACATTTTTCACAGAACTTACCGATTTGTCTAATGCGGCTTTCTCATCTTTTGTCAATTCAAGTTCTATTACTTGTTCGATGCCATTCCCGCCTAATATTGTCGGTACTCCCAAGTATATATTTGAATAGCCGTATTCTCCATCGAGATAGGCCACTGCTGGCAGAACTCTTCTTTGGTTTTTGATAATCGCTTCGCACATTTCGGCGAGTGATGCCGCCGGCGCATAATAAGCGCTTCCATTCCCAAGCAGGTTGACAATTTCTGCACCGCCATTTCTTGTCCTGTCAATTATTTCATCTAAACGATGCTTTGATATTAATGTCTCAAGCGGAATGCCTCCAGCATAGGAATAACGGATTAACGGAACCATATCATCACCGTGGCCGCCAAGAACAAAGCCTGTAATATCCTTAACAGATAAATTCAGCTCCATTGCTACAAAGCTTCTAAATCTTGCTGTATCTAGTACACCTGATTGTCCTATTACTCTGCTTCTCGTAAAGCCTGATTCCTTATACACAGTGTATGTCATTGCATCAACTGGGTTTGAAAGGACAATGATGATGCAATCCGGCGAATATTTGACCACTTCTTTAGTGACCGCCTTCATGATGCTTTGGTTTGTTTGCACTAAATCATCTCGGCTCATACCAGGCTTTCTCGCGATGCCCGCAGTGATAACAACAATATCCGATCCTTCTGTATCCTTGTAATCTGATGTGCCTTTAATATTGGCATCAAAGCCTTGAATAGGACTTGCTTCAAACATATCAAGTGCTTTACCTTTTGTTGGGTTTTCCATCTTCGGGATATCAAGCAGCACAATATCCCCCAGCTCTTTTTGTGCTAGCAAAAATGCAGTTGTAGCACCAGTAAATCCGCCGCCAATTATGGATATCTTTTTGCGCAAACTCATCTTTATTCCTCCTTAAGACTAATAAATTATTTCAAATAAAAGAGGGAAGAGGCCCCTCAACACTCTTCCCTCGAATAGACTAAGCCTCAGAAACAAGGGCTTGATTTCAACAGGCATTCTTTTCGAATACTAGTCAAATTCAAACAATGAGCAATCTTTAGTCCATATTTTTAATTAGTTCATCACCGAACTCAGAACATTTCACTTCAGTCGCACCGTCCATTAAGCGAGCGAAATCGTATGTGACTACTTTAGAAGCAATTGTCTTTTCTACAGATGTCACAACTAACTGAGCTGCCTCATTCCAGCCTAAATGTTCAAGCAGCAGAACACCTGACAGAAGAACTGAAGAAGGATTCACTTTATCCAATCCAGCATATTTAGGCGCAGTTCCATGTGTAGCTTCAAAAATAGCATGGCCTGTTTCGTAATTGATATTTGCTCCAGGAGCTATTCCAATTCCACCTACTTGTGCAGCAAGGGCATCAGAAATATAGTCACCATTCAAGTTCATTGTTGCAACTACGTCAAACTCTGTTGGACGAGTCAGGATTTGCTGTAAGAAAATATCGGCAATTGAATCTTTTACGATAATTTTTCCAGCTGCTTCGGCTTCTGCCTGTGCTTTGTTTGCTGCATCTGAGCCTTGCTCTTCTTTAATGCGGTCATATTGTGCCCAAGTGAACACTTTATCTCCGAACTCTTTCTCAGCTAATTCATAGCCCCAGTTCTTAAAGGCACCTTCAGTAAATTTCATGATATTACCTTTATGAACAAGAGTTACAGATTTTCTGCCTTCTTTAATGGCATAGTTGATTGCAGCACGCACTAAGCGGTTTGTGCCTTCTTCAGAAACCGGCTTAATTCCTAAACCGGAAGTTTCAGGGAATCTGATTTTGCTGACACCCATTTCATCTTGAAGGAATTTTAATAGTTTTGCGACACCTTCAGAACCTTTTTCATACTCGATTCCTGCATAGATGTCCTCTGTATTTTCACGGAAAATAACCATGTCCGTATCCTGTGGTCTTTTTACAGGGGAAGGCACTCCTTCAAACCATCTGACAGGCCGCAGGCATACATAAAGATCAAGCTCTTGACGAAGCGCAACATTCAACGAACGAATCCCTCCGCCGACTGGAGTTGTTAAAGGACCTTTTATAGCAATCAAGTATTCTTTTATTTCATCCAATGTTTCTGAAGGCAGCCATTCGCCTGTTTCATTAAATGCCTTTTCTCCAGCCAACACTTCTTTCCAGACAATTTTACGATCGCCGCTATATGCTTTTTCTACGGCAGCATCAAGCACTCTTGAAGCTGAAGCCCAGATATCAGGACCGATTCCGTCACCTTCGATAAATGGTACGATTGGATTTGCTGGTACATTTAAAACACCATCAACTACTGAAATTTTTTCGCCTTTCATATGTATCCCTCCGTTAAAAAAGTATTTCCCGCAAAAGGAGGGTTACTCCCTTTGCAAGAATGGCTAAAGTAAGTTGCGCATATAGGCTTCGTCTAAGAAGGGCGCTTGGCATATCATAAATGCCGCTCATCCCACATTCCCCGCTAAAAGGAAACTCCTGACTTTGCTTGATTTATGCTGCAATTAGTATATCATAGACGCAGAAACTTAGCGTTCATGAACTGGAATGTAGACAGCTCTTTCAGGTCCAGTATAATCAGCTCTTGGCCTGATCAAGCGGTTGTTTTCATATTGCTCTAATATATGGGCAAGCCATCCGGAAACTCTGCTCACTGCAAAAATCGGAGTGAACAAATCATGATCTATCTCCAGGCTGTGATAGACAGACGCAGAAAAGAAATCCACATTCGGAACAAGATTCTTTTTCTCCTTCAGCATTTCCTCAATTCTTAAGCTCATTTCAAAAAGCTCTGATTGACCCGTCAAATCTGTCAGCTTTCTTGCCATTTCCTTCAAGTGTTTAGCGCGCGGATCACCCTTACGATATACGCGGTGGCCGAAGCCCATGATTTTTTCCTTTTTTTCCATTTTGTCATAAATATAGGCATCTACATTATCAATGCTTCCGATTTCCGTCAGCATTTTCATAACTGCCTCGTTAGCACCGCCATGCAGCGGTCCCTTCAATGCACCTATCGCTGATGTAACACCAGAATATACATCTGACAATGTCGCCACACAAACCCGTGCTGTAAATGTAGAAGCATTCAGCTCATGATCTGCGTGCAATACTAATGCTTTATTAAATGCCTCGACTGCAATTCTCTCAGGCTCTTCCCCTGTCAGCATATATAAAAAATTTGCTGCAAAGTTCAAATCTTTTCTTGGTGCAATCGGATCATGCCCTTTTCTTAATCTTGAAAAGGCTGTAACGATAGTAGGGATTTTGGCTTGTAATCGCAATGCCTTTTGATAGTTTGTGCTTTCATCCATAAAGTCAGCATCCTTATCATACACACCAAGAAGGGATACAGCTGAGCGGAGTACAGCCATTGGGTGGACGTTTTTAAGCGGCAACAGCTTCAGCTGTTCAAGCAGCGGAGCAGGCAGCTCTGCATTATCAGCTAATTCTTGCTTTAAATCATCCAATTCTGCTTTTGTCGGCAATCTTCTGTTCCACAGTAAAAATACTACTTCTTCAAAACTGGAGTTTTCTGCCAACACATCAATATCATACCCTACATAGGATAATGAATCATCGATGATAGAGCTGATAGAAGAAGTGGTTGCAATTATTCCTTCTAGACCTCTTGTTACTGCCATAAACTATCTCTCCTTTTCTCCTTACTTCTCTCCAATACATCGCAAAAATAAAGTCCCCATATTATTCATGAATGTAGTTACGTATATAATTACAGATTTTTTAATGAATCTTGCCTCTACATAGAATTTTTTGATTATTCAGACTAGAATTTGACTAAGTCTTGTTTGGAGCCATTTAATAAAAAATTAGGTAACAGCTGCAAAACAGCCTTAAAAAAAGTTCACTATTTTGTTAGATTAACTGATTATGTACCTAAAAATCAATAAAAATTGTTCTGCGGATAAATAAAAACCAGATATCGAGGGGCCTTTTCTAACATTTTAATTGTAAACCATTTATCTTTTTGTTAAAAATAGACATTGTAAATGCTTACATTTTTCGTCAAAAAAATAATGAAAAACTTTTTTATAATACGGGTGTTTCGTAACTACATTTTCATTATACCTAAAAATTCTCAAAATGTCTCATATTTTACACCTATAAACTATCAATATAGTAAAAAATATTACCTGCTTACTATGCCTTTAGTAAAATATATTCTTTTCATCTCACTAATATTCCGGATTTTTAGGAAGGGAACCAGAGGCAAGTAAGACCATGAAAATTATTTTTCTGCTAAAACAGTGAGTGAAGATACTGGTGAAAAGGAAGAACAGCTACTGTCAACTGTATCTTCCCTCACTCTTTATCTCCCTACGGCAGCTCCGTCACTTCTTGGATCGACACCACCGTAAAGAAAACCTTGACCATCAATGAGAATGGCATTCGCATGTCCCATAATGCCAGCATAGGATTCAACTCTATTTACAGTATGACCTAACTTTTGCAGCTTTTCCAATACGTCATTAGACACTCTGCCTTCGATTTTCAATTCCTGTGTTGTTTCTCCCCAAGTTCTGCCCCACACAAACCTTGGCCCGCTGATTGCTTCTTGAGGACCCATACCATAATCAAGCATTCTAGTAATCATAACCGTTTGGGTTTGCGGCTGCCCTTCACCGCCTTGTGTGCCGTATAGTACGTATGGCTTATCTTCTTTAAAAGCCATTGCAGGCATTAATGTGTGAAAAGTCCTTTTGTTCGGCTCTAGCGCATTAATATGGTCTGGATCTAGAGAAAAGAAAGAACCTCTATTTTGCATTATAATGCCGGTATCTCCTGCAACAATCCCAGATCCAAACTCGAAATATAAGCTTTGAATAAAAGAGACAGCATTTCCGGCTTCGTCAACGACTGCAGCATGTGCTGTATCACTACCAACAGGCTGTGTCGGCAAATCACAAGTATAATCAAATGATATCGATGCAGCCAGTTCCTTTGCATATTCTTTACTTAAAAGTTTTTCTAAAGGAATATGATAACTACAAGGATCTGTTAAGTGATGATTCCGATCTTGGAAGCTTCTCTTCACAGCCTCTACCAATAGGTGGTAATATTGGTATGATCCATGAGGGATTGCTGTTAAATCGAAATTTTCCAATATATTTAGTATCATCAGTCCAACAAATCCCTGCGAGTTAGGCGGCACTTGGAATATCGTATAGTCACGGTAAGTGGACGAAAGTGGGTCACTCCACTCACCTTGATGTCCTGAAAAATCCTGTTCTGTCAAGAAACCACCCTTTTCCTGAATACTTGAAATGATTCTTCTTGCCAACTCTCCTTTATAAAAATCATCTCTTCCTTTTTCCGACAACCGGCGAAGTGTTCGGCCAAGATTATGTTGAACAAACTTGCTGAACGTATTGGGTATTCTCCCTGTTGGCAAGAATATTGCTGCCATATCCTTATCTGACTTTAACAGCTCGACACTCCTTACCGTGTTTTCATATTGGTCATTGGAAAGGGGAAATCCATTTTCCGCATATTCAATAGCGGGAGCAAGCACCTCTTTGAGGGACATGCTTCCATATTCCTTTAAGATTGCATCCCAGCTGTCGACCATGCCAGGTACTGTAATCACACTCTCAACCCCACGAAAAGGAATTGATTCTTTGCCTTTATATTTGTCTCTTGTCATTTCGGAGCCTGATCTGCCGCTGCCATTGTAAGAGCGGACCTTCTTTTCACCTGCATTATAAGCAAGCCAAAAGGAATCCCCGCCTAGACCTGTCATATGCGGATAGACAACTGCAAGACAGGCACTTACCGCAACAGCGGCATCAAAAGCGTTCCCTCCTTGTTCTAATATCCTTTCACCAGCCTGTGATGCTAAGTAATGGGGGCTGACCACCATAGTTTTTGTACCGACAATTGCCTTCTTCAAATTAGCTTCTCCTCTCTTTTCAAGGTTACGATTGATTGAACGGTATTGGCATCAGCTTGATTTTTATCAGTCGTAAACAAAAACAATAATGCCCCGATAATCAATAGACCGCCTGATAAATAGAAGCCAAATTCAAGACTACCCGTCTTGTCTGCAAAATAACCTGTTATATATGGTGCGAAAATGGAGGAAAGCATACCGCTGAAGTTGAAAAATCCATAAACTCTTGAATACATGGACTGTGGTGTTATATCTGCCATATAGGAAATCAGAACTGGATCAAGAGCTAATTTTCCAAGTAGTCCATACAGGCATAAACCTACAATTAAGAATGAATAATTTTCTGTGTAAGGAATGACAAACTGACATATTGCACCTGCTAGGGAAAGTCCTATAATAAGCGGTTTCCTGCTCTTAATTCTATCTGATAAATAACCGAAAAGAATCGCTCCAGGAATGGAAGCCCACGGGACTAAGGAGGAAATGATTCCTGTTTGTGAAGCCTCTATATCTCTAGCTGTCTGTAAATAGTAAGGAAGCCATGTCAGCATTCCGAAGAAGCCATATAAAGAACAGAAAATCAGGATATAAACGAATATGTGATTTTTTGTAAAGATTTTCTTTAATTCTATCTTTTCTGCTCCTTGAACAGCCTGCTTTTTCTCTTTATGTGAGTTATCACGAACAAATATACCAATTAAGATACCGACAATGATTGTGGGGACCGCAAACACATAAAAGGGAAACTGCCACCCTTTATTCAATGTATAGGTAAAGTAGCTTGATGACATAAATCCAAGCGAGATACCAAAGGCCATACCGCTGTTAATAATGGCAGAAACGAGGCCGCGGTATTTTTTCGGTGTTATAGTGGAGGAGATACCGTATTGAGAACCATAATATGTGCCTTCTCCTAATCCAGTTAGTGCACGCATCATTAAAAATATCCCGAATGTTGTAGATGCACCGCTTAAATATGTTCCGACACCAAAAACGATAAAGCCAATAACAAGCACTTTTACACGGCCAAATTTATCAGCCAAAAAACCTGTAGGTATCTGCATTAATGCATATGCAGCAAAAAATACTGTGGCCATTAATCCTAACTGCGCTTGGTTTAAACTCCATTCCTCGCCGATACTTCCCATGACAGGTGACAGGATATTCCTGTCAGCATACATAAATACCCAGCCTAAAAAGAATAAAAAGATAGTGAGTGCAGGACGTGTTTTTTTCATGTAATAGCTCCTTTTACTAAAATATTGACACAATCGTACCATGATAAAAGCAAAAGGAAATGAAATCTGTTAGATAATCTGACACTGTTTTTTCATTTCGAAAATAACTATCTTTGTATAATTTCACTTTGTATATAATAAATTATTTTCAATTACCATTCGAAAGATGATAACATTTACATGAAAGAATTTCTTACATTATGTAGTGAATACAAAATTCAACCAAATAAAATAGGGAATCAATAACGATTCCCTAACATATAAATCTGCTATTTAAACCACTCCATCGCTTTTATCGCCATGTATGCAATGCCCGCACCAATTAATGGACCAACGGCAACACCTTTAAACAGGGAAACGGCCAAAATGGTTCCTAATACAAGTGCAGTGGTGATTTGGGGGTCAGACGACAATAAATTAATGCCGCCTTTTGCAAGCAAGGCAACTGCAATGCCAGAAATTAGTGCAATCCAGGCGACAGGAGACCTGAAAGCTGCTGAAAGATCACGAAAGCCGATTTCACCAGTTGCGATTGGTGCCAGAACAGCAATTGTAATAATGGTGACTCCCCAATTAATCCCCTTTGACTGGATTAAAGAGAATGACTTTGCATCTAGGCCGAACAGCTTCAATATCAATAAAGCTCCAACTGCGATAAGCAGGGATGTGTTTTTGGCAATAAGGGCAATAATGATAAGTAAATATAAAAATAGGTATGATTGACTAAACATATACTCTACTCCTTTCTAAGCTAAATTACCATTTATTGACCCATCCTTTTCCTTTCCTCTATAATCAATGATATAGCATAGATGAGCCGCCGTAATGATAACATGATTGTACTTTGCGGCTATATTATTATACGTATACATAAAAACACCTTGGACAGACTGTTATGTATTTTCTTAAAAGAATGGAGGGCGATCTATTGAATCTAACCTTGGTTCACCGTTCACTTCGTCTGCTGTTTGTAATTGTTGTGACGGTACTAGTATTTGTTGGTTTTTTTTATTTATCAAAAATAACCTATCCTTTTATTATAGGCTTTTTGATTGCATTCCTGATGAATCCCCTTGTCAATTTCCTGCAATTTAAGTGCAGGATGCCTAGGGCCTTTGCAGTAGTGGTGAGCATCATCATCATCTTATCTGTTTTTGCAGGTCTAATTACGCTTCTAATCGCAGAAATCGTCACAGGTGCCGCATATCTTGCTAATGTCGTACCACAGCATGTTAATACACTGATTGAATACATGGAGGATTTTTTTACAGCACAAATCATCCCGCTGTACAACCAGCTTGCTAGCACATTCAATAGCTTAGGTACAAACCAGCAGGACACAATCATTTCAAATATCAAAAATGTCGGCGAGCAGATTGGGACAAGTGTCGGTGCGTTTATCCAATCATTTTTTCAGAACATCCCAATTATCTTGTCTTGGTTTCCTAATGCTGCTACTGTAATTATTTTTTCATTATTGGCCACCTTCTTTATCAGCAAAGACTGGAATCGTCTAATACGGAAACTTTCAAGATTGCTTCCTCCTCGTCTGAGCAGGAGCGGAAAATCAGTGTTTGTCGATTTAAAGAAAGCATTGCTTGGTTTTTTGAAGGCTCAGCTTACATTAGTTTCTATCACAACAGTCATCATTTTAATCGGTTTAATCATTCTTAGAGTCGATTATGCGATAACCATAGCGTTAGTTACTGGGATTGTTGATATCATCCCTTACTTAGGAACGGGACTTGTTTTTGTTCCTTGGATTATATACGAAATGATTGCGGGTCAAATGCCTTTAGCTATTGGATTGGCTGTTTTGTATATAGTGGTCCTTGTACAAAGGCAAATTATGGAGCCAAAGATTCTATCTTCTAATATCGGCCTTGATCCGCTCGCAACACTGATAGCCTTATTTGTCGGCTTTAAGCTTATCGGTTTTTTGGGATTAATCATCGGTCCTGTCACACTTGTAATTATCAGCACATTGAATAAAGCTGGGGTCTTCACCGATTTATGGAGCTTCATAAAAGGGGAAGAAAAAAAGTTATAATAACAAACAAGCGGCTTGGACATAATTCCAAGCCGCTTGCTTTTTTTTAAGCACTTACTGTTGAATGATTATCCTGTTTTTTTGCAGCAGTTTTTTCTGCATATATTTAAGCAACAGTTTTTTGCAAAGCTTCCTCGTCGGCGGAAGCAGCAGTAAAACACCTGCTATATCAGACAAAAAGCCTGGCAAAAGCATGAGAATGCCTCCGAGCAATACACAAAACCCGTTCAATATGGCATCACCTGGAAGTCTGCCAAGATTTAATTGTTCCTGAACATTTTTAATAGCTTTTACGCCTTCCTTCTTAAGAATAAAAGCTCCCAATACACTGGTCGCTACCACTAACAGCAAAGTCTCCGGAATGCCGATATACCGTCCCGACAGCAGGAACGCTGCCAGTTCGACAAGCGGAAGAAACAATAATGCGATAAAAAAATTGCGCAAATGATGCTCCTCCTTTAAAACTACTTTTCTCTATTATAGCTTCTTCTTACTGAATAGAAAAATATTTAGAGACTGTACATTCTTCCAGAAAAAAATAAAAACGCCAAAAGGCTGTCAGCTTAGGGAGTAAGCATGAGCCTATGGCGTTTTTTATATCAGCTATTACAGCACACTTGCATGTCCGCTGTAGATTGTTCCAATTCGGGAATCAACTGTTATTTCTTGTCCATCTTCGAAGATGCTAGTTGCATTTTCAACACCAACGATTACAGGGATACCAAGATTTATGCCAACTACTGCAGCATGGCTTGTTAAACCGCCTTCTTCTGTGATTAATGCGCTGCATTTTTCAAGAGCTGGCATCATATCACGATCAGTACCTGTAGTTACTAATACTGAACCTTGTTTTACTTTATCAAGTGCGTCTTTTGCATTGTTGGCGATGATAACTTTACCGAAAGCTGTTTTACGGCCGATACCTTGACCTTTTGCCAAAACATCTCCAACAACATGGATTTTCATGATATTTGTTGTTCCAGTTTCGCCAACTGGCAGACCAGCTGTAATAACAACAGTATCACCATGTGTCACGATAGAGCTGTTAACACTCTCTTGAACCGCTACATCCAGCATTTCGTCTGTAGATTCTGATTTAGTGCTTAGACGAGGGTATACACCCCAAACCAAAGCAAGCTGTCTCAAAATATGCGCATCATACGTTACAGCAACAATTGGAGCTTCCGGACGGAATTTAGAAATCATTCTTGCCGTTTGTCCGCTTGCTGTTGGCGTAATTACTGCTTTAACATCAAGATTCAAAGCAGTGTGAGCAACAGATTGACCAATAGAATCAGTGATGTTGTGCTCAATCTCTCTGCTACGTTTAGAAAGGATTTCTTTATGATTTAGAGCTGTTTCTGCTCTTGAAGCGATATTATTCATTGTTTGAACAGCTTCAACAGGGTATGTTCCGGCAGCTGTTTCTCCAGAAAGCATGATTGCATCTGAACCGTCAAAAATTGCATTTGCCACGTCACTTGCTTCCGCTCTTGTTGGGCGCGGGTTGCGTTGCATGCTGTCAAGCATTTGTGTAGCCGTAATAACAGGTTTACCTAAAATATTACATTTTTTAATTAATAATTTTTGAACCAATGGAACTTCCTCAGCAGGTATTTCCACCCCTAAGTCACCACGTGCTACCATTAAGCCGTCAGAAACTTCCAAGATTTCATCGATGTTATCGACACCTTCTTGGTTTTCAATTTTAGGAATGATATGAATATGAGAAGCGTTATTGTCTTTTAACAATTGCTTGATTTCAAGTACATCAGATGCACGGCGAACAAATGAAGCCGCGATGAAGTCAACTCCTTGCTCCACTCCGAAAAGAATGTCGTTAGCATCCTTTTCCGTGATTCCTGGAAGCTTAACAGAAACACCAGGCACGTTTACGCCTTTTTTATTTTTCAATGTGCCCGTATTTAGGATTTTTGTATGTATTTCTCCAGCAGCTTTATCAATGCTTGTAACTTCAAGGCCAATCAAGCCGTCATCCAAAAGGATTTTGCTTCCCGCTTGGACATCATCGATAAGTCCTTCGTATGTAATAGAGAATTTCTCTGTAGTTCCTTCTACTTCTTTCATGGAAACAATGATGTTATTTCCTGCTACAAGCTCAATTGCACCGTCCTTCATATTATTAGTACGGATTTCCGGACCTTTTGTATCAAGAAGGATAGCGATATTTTTACCGTTAATTTCAGCTGCTTCACGGATGTTTTTAATACGTGCTCCGTGCTCCTCAAAATCACCATGTGAGAAGTTTAAACGTGCAACGTTCATACCTGCTTCCATAAGTTGTGTCAGCTTTTCAACACTTTCACTTGCAGGACCGATTGTACATACTATTTTAGTCTTACGCATTTTATTTGCCTCCATTATTATATATTTTTTTTTCATGGCAGAGACTCCAAGTAGAAATAATTCTAATTCGAGTCTCCTTTTCTATCATTAGATGGACAATTCCTTTGATAGGCGATATAAGTTCTTATCAATTGTATGTTTTCGTGATAGTGCTTCAATTATATCATAATCTACCAATTGGTTCTTTTCGATACCAACTGCTCGTCCGCCTTTTCCTTCAACAAGAAGCTCGACTGCATATGCGCCAAGTCTGCTTGCAAGCACGCGGTCTGCTGCAGTTGGAGATCCTCCGCGCTGCATATGTCCCAATACAGAGACGCGAGTATCAAAACCAGTGTGTTCTTCAATTTGTCTGCCGATTTCGACTCCTGAGCTAACACCTTCAGCAACAATGATGATGCTGTGTTTCTTGCCGCGTTCACTACCTTTTTTCAGACGGTCAACCACTTCTTCAATATGGAAACCTTCTTCTGGAATAAGGATTGTTTCCGCACCGCCAGCAAGACCTGCCCAAAGTGCAATGTCTCCAGCATTTCTTCCCATAACTTCCACAATAAATGTACGCTCGTGGGATGTTGCTGTATCGCGGATTTTGTCAATTGCATCAATAACAGTGTTTAAAGCCGTATCAAATCCAATTGTCAACTCTGTACCTGGAATATCATTGTCAATTGTTCCCGGCACGCCGACACATGGATAGCCTTGTTCTGTAAGCGCCTTCGCTCCCATGTATGATCCGTCTCCGCCAATAACTACAAGACCATCGATACCATGCTTTTTAAGCTGCTCAATACCCTTTTGTTGTCCTTCTTTTGTTTTGAATTCTTCACAACGTGCAGAAAACAGGAATGTTCCACCGCGGTGAATGATGTCTCCAACAGAACCTACTTCTAATTTCTTGAAGTTTCCATTGATAAGGCCTGCATAACCGCCAATTACTCCGTACACTTCCACGTTGTGGAAAATAGCTTTACGTACAACTGCTCTTACTGCTGCATTCATTCCTGGCGCATCTCCGCCGCTAGTTAGTACACCAATTCTTTTAACCATTACAATCACCTCATACAATTTAATCTACTGCTATGTAGATAAAAACATACATATACTAAATTATATAACATCTTTCTGCAATATCTGTCACAAATATTACAAACAAAAAGATTATCATCCCTAAAAAATGGTAATTTCCAAGACTTTCTTTTCCTTATTATGATAATTTAGCTTTAATTTAATTACATTTGACTATAACAATTCTAACATATCATGAAGGCTCATCTATCTCAACTTTATCTAAAAAAAAAATTAAAGACGGAATTGTCAGCAAAATCGTATTGCTCCCTCTTTTATCTTTTCCCGAATAAGAAAGCTTAAACCCTCTAGCATGTATTTAAGAATATCTTCCGTTATTCCTTTTTTGCCGACATTTGCATTTTCTCATTTTCCGATGATAAATGCTATAGATTAATACAATATTTTTATATAAAGCTTTATACAAAAAAATAAAGCTTAAACAAGAAGCTTATGCTTCCCATTTAAGCTCTCAGTTAAGGATCACTCAGAAATATGTTCTCCAATGCTTTTGAACTTATTGTAGCGATGTTCAACAAGCTCGTTTTCAGTCATTGCTTTCAATTCCTTCAAAGAAGCAAACAACACCTGTTCAATTTCACCAGCTTGTGCTTCGACATCGTGATGTGCTCCGCCTCTTACCTCTGGAATAATGGTATCAACAATCCCCAGCTCCTTCAAATCAGGTGCCGTGATTTTCATCTTTTCTGCAGCTTGTTTTGCCTGGTTGGAGTCTTTCCATAAAATGCTTGCTGCACCTTCCGGAGATATAACCGAATACGTGGAGTTCTCAAGCATATGCATATGGTTTCCAACACCTAATGCCAAGGCTCCCCCGCTTCCTCCTTCTCCAATTACGATGCAGATAACAGGCACTTTCAAAGAAGCCATCTCAAACAAGTTTTTAGCAATTGCTTCACTTTGACCTCGCTCTTCTGCAGCTTTACCAGGATAAGCACCTTTCGTATCAATAAAGCAAACGATCGGACGTCTAAACTTATCTGCCTGTTGCATAAGCCTTAACGCTTTTCTGTATCCCTCTGGATGAGGCATCCCAAAGTTTCTGTGGATATTTTCCTTTGTATCCTTCCCTCTTTGGTGGCCTATAACTGTAATCGGAAGACCTTTAAATTTGGC
The DNA here is from genome assembly GCA_031179905.1 of Bacillus sp. (in: firmicutes). GTDB lineage: Bacteria > Bacillota > Bacilli > Bacillales > Cytobacillaceae > Niallia. The sequence goes on from JAPSHL010000014.1 coordinate 16,990, forward strand.
AATGCCGGCAACGATTGCCGCATCATCGCCAAATGTTCTGTCACCATGCAACTCAATAAAATCTGTGAACAGATATGGAATATAGTCAAGAGTTGTCGGCCTGCTAGGATGTCTTGCGATTTGTACTCTGTCCCAAGGCTTCATATTCTCATATATATCCTTTTGCAATTTCTCCAGTCGCTTTTTGAGCTTTTCAATTTCAGTTGTAAGGTCTACATTTGCTTTTTTAGAGAAATCTTCGAGTTCTTTTATCTTATTTTTCAGTTCTACAACTGGTTTATCAAATTCTAGTTCTACCATTCTGAATCACCGCCTGCCTGATGCAATTCTAATACTAAGTGAAGTTTTTCTTTCATTTCCAGCCTCGGTATGACGGCATCGAGCTGACCATGTTTTAATAAAAACTCAGATGTCTGGAAGTCTTCTGGGAGTTTTTCCCCTATCGTTTGTTCAATTATTCTTCGTCCTGCGAATCCAATTAGAGCGCCTGGCTCGGCAAAGTTATAGTCTCCTAATGAAGCGAAGCTTGCAGACACTCCTCCTGTTGTGGGGTGTGTCATAACCGTTATATATAACCCGCCATTGTCACTGAATTTTTTCAATGCAGTACTCGTTTTGGCCATTTGCATCAAGCTGAGAACACCTTCTTGCATCCTCGCGCCGCCTGAAGCTGTGAAAATGATGAAAGGCAAAGATAGCTCATCAGCCTTTTCTATTGCCAAAGTAATCTTTTCTCCGACAACAGATCCCATGCTTCCCATTCTAAACGAAGAATCCATAACAGCGACTACTACTTGAAGACCATTTATTTCACCTGTTCCAGTTACAACAGCTTCATTCATATTAGTTTTTTTCTGATCGCCTAATATCTTTTCCTCGTATCCTGGAAAGTTTAATGGATTGCCTGTTTTCATTTCCTTGTTCATTTCTGAGAACGTGCCTTCATCCAGCAAGCTGTCAAGCCTCTCATAACCTGTCATCGGCAAATGAAAGCCACAGTTCAAGCAAACCTTAAGATTCTTTTGCAATTCCTTTGTATACATGATTTTTTTGCAGTTGCTGCATTTTGTCATGACACCTTCTGGAACATCGTTTTTAGATGATTCTGAAGGGATAGTTGCATATTTCTTTTTTTTCGATTTCGAAAATATATCCTTTATCATCAATGTGGAAACCTCCCCATTTTTTTGCATTCGCGCCTCACCAAAGACAAATCTATTTATACTTGGCAGCACAATAAAAGTAAAAAGAGCATATAAAACTTACCTGACTAGCATGACAAAAAAGTATCTGAAAATCAGGAAAATAAATAAAATAATATATAATTTCTTTAAATCTGCTTCTTTTTCCTATAGTTCATACTCAGTTCTAATTCATTTTTGCTTTTTATATTATCTAACAGCAGCAAATAGTCTTCTTTTGTCCAGTAGACATTAGGAAAACCTAAAGAATAATAATAGTCCTTTAGGATAGTCCATAAACGAAACAGTAAATAGTTGTCGGCTATTTGGACAACCCTAAAAAAGAAATCACTTTCGCTGACCTTTTCGGACTTAATCCATTCCGTGATTTCAGCCAGCTCTCTCTCTGTCATTTTCCACATTGCAATTTGCAAACAATTCAATTGTATAAAGTTCTTGGTTTCTAATACATCCAATTTTGCCTTTTCATCCTGCAGTATAAATGTGCTGATTAACTGTACAAGACGATGTCCTTGAAAATTCCGAAGAAAAGTGCCTTCCCCTTTTTTCGTCTCGATAAGCCCCAAAAGCTCTAAAGCCCGCAGCGCCTCCCTTACAGATGACCTTCCTGCATTTAGCCTTTCAGAAAGGGTCCGTTCAGAGGGAAGCCTGTCTCCCGGCTTTAAGCCATCCTTTTCAATCATGTCCCTTAATTGATTGACTATGTCCAAATATAGCTTGGAGCTGTTGGAAGAAGACTCGTTCACCGTTCATCATCACCTGCTTCTTGTTAGCATGTCCTTAAAACTTCTGGCCATCTTTCCTTTTCCGCCAAAAAAACTTCCTATTTTTGCAAAAAAAGCAGTGAAAATAGTGGTCAGACCAGTTGACTTATTAAACAATATAACAAGATTGAAGAGTTGTAAAGTTAATCAGACAAGATTACGTGATTTGCACCAAGCAATTCCTCAAGCCTTTGCAGGCATTCCATTGCAGGATTGACGAGAAATTCATCATTCATCTGAATCGTTTTTCCGGATTGAACATAGTGGATAATAACAGGGGTAGACCCTTTATAATTTTTAATGATGTCCAATAGTCTGCCTTTTATTTCATCTGTTTCTTTTTCCTGGACAATCTTAATAAATAATTTATGTTTGTTCGGTTTCTGTGATTGGACGATTTCTAAAACATTTGCTGCATCTTGGATAATAAATTGCTTATTTCCGTTCCGTTCATCAACCTTTCCTTCCATAAAAACGATTTTTTCGGTTTGAATCAGGTTTTGCAGTTTTTTATAGGCTGCTGGAAAGGCAACTGCCTCCATTTCACCGCTCTGGTCACTAATGGAGAGAAACGCCATCGGTTCTCCTTTTTTTGTTCGAATCGCTTTCCAGTCCGTTATGTAGACGATAGTCCGGTATTTACCGCCTGGTGCCATCTCGCCTAATTGATTAGTGCGAAGTGACTGCTTGTATTGTTCATATATAGAAACTGGGTGGTCAGATAAATAGAGCCCCAGCACCCTTTTCTCTAGAGTAAGCTTATCCTCTGCATTCATCGGGTCTACTTGTACATATTTCGGTTTAAAGAAGAAACCTTCTTCACCAAATAGATCATTTTGTTCCAGCCCATCTGGATGAACAAGCTGTGCATGCTGGATAGCGACATCAATTGTCGCAAGCATTGTCGCTCTATCTTCTCCAAATTCGTCAAAGCAGCCTGCGTGTATAAAAGCTTCAATGATTTTCCTATTTACTATTTTCGGAGAAGTCCGCAGACAGAAATCAAAAAGATCCTCAAACCTTTTCTGCCTTCTCGCCCGGAAAACCTCTTTCAGAACAGAAGCTCCGACCCCCTTAACAGCTGCTAAGCTGTATAAAATCTCACTGCCCTCTACAGTAAAGGCAAAATGACTCTTGTTTATGGAAGGCGGTATTACCTTCATATCCATTTGTTTCGATTCCTGGATATACTGCATTATTTTCCCTTCATTTCCAACTGCTGATGTAAGAAGTGATGCCATGAAATACAGCGGATAATTAGCCTTCAAGTAAGCAAGCTGATAGGCTATCATACTGTATGCCACAGCATGGCTCCTGTTAAAGCCGTAATCGGCAAATCGGACAATAAGTTCATAAATCTCATCGGCAGCCTGTTGTGTATAGCCTTTAGCCAATGCCCCATTTACAAAATGGACACGTTCTGCTGCCAAAACATCCCGCTGCTTTTTGCTTACTGCTCTTCTTAGCAGATCCGCCTCGCCGAGTGAAAAGCCCGCCATTTTAGAAGCAATCTGCATGATTTGTTCCTGGTATACAATAACCCCATATGTTTTCTCTAAGATCGACTTTAAATCTGGATGATAATAATCGATTTCTTCATTGCCGTGCTTCCTGTTAATATATAACGGAATATTCTCCATTGGACCGGGACGATAAAGGGCATTAACTGCCACTATGTCTTCAAACTCTGTTGGTTTCAGCCGTTTCAAGACATTTCTCATTCCATCTGATTCTAATTGAAATATCCCTGTAGTTTCCCCTTTGCTAAGGAGCTGGAAAACAGCTGGATCATCTAATGGAATATCTTTAATAAATATTCTTTCTTTCGTTTGGCGCTGAATTGTTTCAATAATTGACTGAAGCAAAGACAAGTTTCTTAACCCAAGGAAATCCATCTTCAATAAACCTAGTTCCTCAAGATGCTCCATACTATATTGTGTTAAGTAAACCTCCTCATTGCCTCCCTGGATTGGGACTATTTGCACGAGCGGTTCTTCGCTTAAAACAACGCCTGCGGCATGTGTAGAAGCATGACGCGGCAGCCCTTCAATTTTGCAAGCCGTTTCAAAGATTTGTTTATTTTTCGAAGATTCTTCAATCAAAGTCTGAAGCTGCTTTGATTCTCTTAGAGACTGTTCCAGTGTAATTCCAAGCTTTGAGGGAACTGCCTTTGAGAGTTGCTCAAGCTCTTTCATTGATAATCCAAAAGCCCTGCCGACATCTCTTAAGGCAGCTTTAGCAGCAAGTGTCCCAAATGTAATAATTTGTGCTACATGCAGCTCTCCATATTTATTTTTAACGTATTCAATCACCTGTTCCCGCTTGTCATCCGGAAAATCAATATCGATATCCGGCATCGTGATCCGTTCAGGATTCAGGAAGCGTTCAAACAGTAAGTCGTATTTTATTGGATCGACGTCTGTAATGAACAGCACGTATGCTACCATTGATCCAGCAGCAGAACCCCTTCCAGGACCTGTAAGGATTCCATTGTCTCTTGCATATTTCATAAAGTCCCAGACAATCAGGAAGTAGTCACTGTAACCCATCCGGTTGATTACATCCAGTTCATAATAGAGCCGTTCCATATGTATTTTTAAAGGATTAGAATATCTTTGGCGCAGCCCTTGCTCACATAATTCTAATAAATGACGGACAGCTGTTTGTCCGTCAGGAAGAGGGTACTTAGGCAGTGCTGCGACCTTCTCACCAAGCTGGAATTCACATTCTGACGCAATCTCCCAAGTATTCTCCAGAACCTCAGGTTCATCGCTGAACAGCTCCACCATCTCCTGCTTGCTCTTCAAATAATGCTCTTCAGATTCCCATTCATCATGTTCTATCTCAGCTAAGGTGACTCCATTTTTTATTGCCGTCAAGCAAGTGTGGGCGAAACGGTCTTCCTTATTGGTATACTTGACATCATTTGCTGCCATAAGTCTTGTTTCTGATGCTCTAGCTAAATCTTTCATTCTCTCATTTAATGATGTCTCAGCTTCCGTTCCGTGCTTTTGCAGCGACAAATAAAAATGACCAGGAGCTAGTATGCTCTTAAATAAAGCTACGGTTTCCTTTGCATGCTCTATATCTTCTGCCAGCAAAGACTGCTCTATCTCCCCTTTATAACCTGGAGTGAAAGCAAACAGTCCATCGGCATAATGCTTTAGCCATCTAATCGGAATACCTTGTTTGTTCTTAGTCTGGACAGCGCTTGATAATTTCAGCAGGTTCTGGAAGCCAGTTCCGTTTTTCGCCAGCAGGACAAGGGGAAAGGCGGTATCTGTGTATTTTTCGCTTATAACATCAACAGTCAAACCGATAATTGGTTTGATGTTCTGTTTGATGCATTCCTTATAAAAAGCTGCCGTTCCATACATAACATTACGATCGGTCAAGGCAAGCGCACTAAATCCCCTTTCCTTCGCAGAAGAAACGAGCTGTTTAACAGAAGCTGTACTCGACAGCAAACTGTATGCGCTAGAAACTTGCAGATGAACAAAAGACATATCAATCACCACTCTTTTACACAAACTTTCTAAAGTTATTCTTTATTGCCGCATTCATTTAATTGTTCGACTGCAGCATCTAATTATCCTTTTATTATAGTTCTATTGCCTAAAAAAAGAAAATACGTTCTACTTCTTTCTCTCCAAACACGCTTCCTTAGGTGGAGCCATTGCATCTTTATAAATAAGATTTTTCGTGTTTCCCACAGTCCTGCAATCATAATTCCTCCTGTTTGTCCATATGTATGAATAAGAGAATAATAGGGACTGCGAGGTTGACAAGATGAACCAAGAACCATTTTTCCCAGCATTTATAGAAAGCTATTTTATCGCACTTGGGGTTGTGCTTGGAGGTGCCCTGTTGGGCGGTTTAGCTGCATTCATGACAGGTAAACCCCTCTTGACAGAAATAACAAAATTGTCGGATATGATTAGGATTTGGGCAATTGTAACAGCAATAGGCGGCACATTCGATGCAATCAATACGATTGAGAAAGGTATTTATGACGCTGGAACTAAAGATCTTTTCAAACAGATTCTTTTGATTATTTCTGCATTCGGCGGAGCCCATTCAGGTGCGACAATTTTACGATGGATAACACAGGAGTATATTTAATATGCGGATACCACCGTTTTATAAAAACGTTTCCCTTCAGCGTTTTTTTGCTGGAATGGTGATAGGAGGCTTTATAAGCTGGTGCGTCTTTCTGTTTATGTTTGGTGTTTGGCAAGAAAGGTACAGCACAGAAATAAAAAATCAAAAAAGCACAATTGAAGACTTGGAAAAGGATAAGGAAATATGGCAGCAGGAGTTTTCTGAGCTCAACAAAAAGGCAGAGGAAAAGCTTACAATACAAGGGTTAGTCGTGAAAATAAACAGCAAAGACAAGGAAAAATACAATATCAAGCCATTTAATGCATTAGAGATGGAAGATGCTATTAAGGAAGATCTCCGGACAATCGTTGCCAAAGATATGGAGCTGGTGTATAAAAGCAGGGCACTGCTAAAGAAATCAATTGAAAATAAAGTGGTCGAATCTGACCAGAAGCGCTATCGATTCAAAGTCTCTGAGCTTATCATTTATACGACCGTATATGTAGAGCTGAGTGTTACATTCGCAGATTAACGATATAATCCCCCAAGAAAAATTAATTTTCTTTGGGGGATTATAATTATCCTTTTTATTTGCAAAGTACGTCCAAATCGCGGATGACTTCTTCTGCTACATCCCAGCTAAATATGCTTGCCCCTGCTGCTAGCGGATGACCGCCCCCATTATACTTTTTCGCAAGTACATTAATAATAGGCCCCTTAGAGCGGAATCTGACTCTGATTTGATCTTCTTCTTCAATAAAGAACACCCATGCCGTAATTCCTTTTACGCTTCCTAATTCTCCGACAAGCAAAGAAGCTTGGGAAGGAACAGCACCAAAACGGCTCAATACAGCCTTATCAAGCTTCATAAAAGCCGCACCGCTTGGAAGCAGCGTAAAATTCTGCAGCACATATCCGTTTAACTTTACAATATTAGGTTCAAGCTCATACATTTGATTGTACATGTCAGGTCGGGTGAAATTATAATTGATTAATTCTCCTGCATAGCTGAATGTTTTCTCTGTTGTGCTGGGATATAAAAACCTGCCTGTATCTCCGACAATGCCTGCATACAACAGCCTTGCTCCTTCATCGTTCAACTTCAAACCTTGATCTTTACCAAATAAATAAAATTCATAAATCATTTCGCTTACAGAGCTGGCAGAAGTGTCGACCCAAACAATATCCCCGTATGGGTCATCATTTGGGTGATGGTCAATCTTAATAAGCATTTTTCCTGTTGTATATCTCGAATCACACACTCTTTCTTGATTGGCTGTATCACATACAATTACTAATGCTTCCTTATATGTACTGTCATCAATTACATCAAGCCTCCGTAAAAAATGGAGCGACTCCTCTTCCTTCCCTACTGTATAGACTTTTTTGTCAGGAAAAGATGTTTTGATGATTTCAGCAAGTCCTCCCTGCGATCCATATGCATCTGGATCGGGACGAACATGCCTGTGTATAATAATGGTTTCAAATTGTTTAATCGCTTCTAATATGCTTTGTTTCATCTCCCGTTCCTCTCCTTCTTAATGTCTATCAATTAATTGGCACATCATCATTGCTTTGCCGACAAGTATGCCTTGGTTGAACACTTCTACATCGACTTTACCAAACTTTCTCCCGACCTCAAGAATCTTCGGTGCTATTTCAATGGTGCTGTCAATTTGAACTGGCTTGATAAAATAGATCGTTAAGTTTTCCACCACTAAGTCGCCTTTTTTATGCCCTCGCAGCACTCGGTTTGCCGCCTCTGCAACGATGGTTGTGAACACCCCGTAAGAAATGGTTCCTAAGTGATTTGTCATTTGCGGCGTAACTTCACAAGTAAAGGAATTTTCTGACTTCTGTTTCCCTTTAGAAACATTGATTTGCTTTGTAATTATGTCATCAATCGTTTCGCCGATTTGCGGCTGCCTTTGGTTCATCTGAAGCGCTTTTAAGACATCCTGTCTGCTTATGATTCCCTGCAGTTTGTTCGCTTCGTCAACAACTGGTAGAAGCTCAATCCCTTCCCATACCATAATATGGGAACACGAAGCTACACTTGTTTTGCCCCCTACTGTAACAGGACTTTTAGTCATAATCTTTTCAACTGGTATTTCCTTCTGTTTACCAATGATATCCTTTGAAGTTACCATACCTTGTACTTTCATATTGGCATCGACAACTGGAAACCTGCCATGCATCGTCTCTTCATTATATTTCTGCCACATTGATACAGGATCATCTGTCTTCAAATAAATCGTCTCTTCCAATGGTGTCAAAACATCCTCTACAAGGACAATTTCCTTTTTGATCAACTGATCGTAGATCGCCCTGTTAATCATTGTAGCAACAGTAAAGGAATCATAGCTTGTCAAGATTATTGGAAGCTGGAGTTCATCAGCGAGCCGCTTCACATGTTCCTCTGTATCGAATCCACCCGTAATCAAAACAGCGGCACCAGCTCTTAGGACATGCTCCTGAGCCTTTATCCTGTTCCCAATGATCATTAAATTACCTGCGCCGGTATAGCGCATCATTGCATCGAGTTTCATTGCTCCTATGACAAAACGGTTAAGGGTTTTATGAAGTCCATCCCTGCCGCCCAGAACCTGTCCATCGACAATATTTACTACCTCTGCAAATGTCAGTTTTTCAATATTTTCTTTCTTTTTTCTTTCAATCCTTATCGTTCCAACTCTTTCGATTGTGCTAACATACCCTTTATTCTCTGCCTCCTTAATGGCACGATAGGCTGTTCCCTCACTTACGCTCAGCGCTTTAGCGATTTGCCTGACGGATATTTTTTCACCGACAGGAAGCTCATCGATATAATTAAGAATTTGTTCATGTTTTGTTGCCAATGTTCACCCTCCTTTTGGCTTTCATTCTCTATGTATACATCTCCTAACTTTTTAGTAAAGGCAAGTTTAGAGAGTTTTGCTTCTTCGTTTATCTTCTCTTTCATTATAGAATGTCCAATCGTTCGATTCAATCCAATATGTATATAACAGGATAAATTTTTATCTCGTTGATTATTAGTACAGTTTCGACAAAAAAGTGAACTAAGACTTGTATGTCATAGAAATAATAATGCAAGACACAAAATTGTTACAAATAAATCGCACATCTGTTATAGACTAGGACACAAAAAATAAGCTTGCCAATCCCTTCACATTATCCACCATTTTTGCCCATTTATGCGACATGACATTTGTGAATGAGAAGAATGACAAGCTTAAGTATATTATTGAAAATAACGGATTTTTCTTTTTTTCTGGAATTGATGTATTGTTTTTCTACTGTTCTGCTGCTTTGCTTTCGGTGCATAAAGCAGTGCAGTCAAATTTCCTGCAAGAACAAATATTGCAAATGCCAGCCAAGTAACAGAAAAAACGCCTGCTATTCCAGCATCATACGGAGCAAGCCTTGGTACTCCATAATATAAAAGTACACCACATAACAGAATGCATAATAAATACCGATTTTTTTTCATGTTCTGCCTCCCTTTTTTCCACTTATAACTATTCTATGCGGACAAGTTCAAAAAATGTCGTTCTTCTTTAATATGTCTGCAAGAGCTTTATTTCGTGCCACTAAAGGTTTACAAGCAAATGAGTTGTTGATAATCTTATGAAGAGACAATATATATTAAAATAATAGTAAATTTATTAAAGGAGGAATTATTCCTTGGAAAGACAATTAAAGGAACTATCAGCATGGATGGAACAGGAGGCAGTAGATTTCACCTTCTTGACATCAACAGATAATATTTTTTATTTAAGCGGATTTTACAGCGATCCACATGAAAGACTTCTGGCGCTGATTCTTTTCCCAAAAGAAGAGCCAATTCTTATATGTCCTGCGATGGAGCAAAATGATGCAAGAAACGCAGGCTGGAAGTATGACATTATTGGGTACAGTGATACTGATAATCCGTGGGAAACGATCCAAGAGAAAGTTAGCAAAAAGGCAAAAGCGAAACGTATTGCTGTTGAAAAAGAGCATATGAACATTTCTAGATTTGAAGCATTGCAGCAGTATTTCCCTGCTATTGATAAATATTTGCCTGCAGAGGAAAAACTAAATGAAATTAGAATGGTTAAATCAGAGCTAGAGCTTTCTAAAATTCGCGAAGCTTGTAAGTGGGCAGATTATGCAATAGAGGTTGGCTGCAGTGAGATAGCAGAAGGCAAAACAGAAATGGAAATCTTAGCAGCAGTTGAATATGAACTGAAGAAAAAAGGCATTGGAAAAATGTCCTTTTCCACAATGGTGCTGACAGGTAAAAACGGTGCATCTCCACATGGCACACCAGGCGATACTCAAATCAAAAAGGGAGATTTAGTTCTGTTTGATTTAGGTGTAGTTGTTGATGGCTATTGTTCTGATATTACAAGAACTGTAGCTTTTGGTGATATAAACGAGGAACAAAAAAATATTTATGATACTGTGCTGAAAGCACAGCTTGCTGCCATTGATGCTTCTAAACCAGGAGTTAAATGTATGGATGTCGATCTTGCAGCCCGGAATGTAATTAAGGATGCTGGCTTTGGAGATTATTTCCCGCACCGCCTTGGACATGGTCTTGGCATTAGTGTTCATGAATTTCCATCCCTCACCTCAACAAATCCGCTTTCTTTAAAAGAGGGGATGGTTTTTACGATTGAGCCAGGAATTTATGTACCAAATGTCGCTGGTGTCAGAATTGAAGACGATGTGTATGTAACAAAAGAGGGAGTAGAAATCTTAACTAAGTTTCCGAAAGAGCTTCAAATTATTTCATAAAGCAGAAGGGGCTGACTCAAATGACCGTTTGACGGAGTTTGAGTCAGTTTTTTTTTATTTTTCCTCTTGGCTGCGGATGATTACGCTGTCAATGGCGCCGTCATTATAGGCGTCCATCACTTGTGCCGTAACTTCCAAATGACCGTTTTCATCATAATCAAAGTTCAGGTTTCCCTTATTGTCCCTCATGATGGCTGTCCCCTCCTGTCTTGAAATGCCTTTTTATTTTTGCATATTAACGTTAATGTTATGCAACGTAAGGGTATATAATTAAATAGAAGAAATAGGAGGGTGTTAATATGGGGTTAACGTATAAGAAAATCATTGTTGCTGTCGACGGTTCGGAGCAAGGTGAAAAAGCATTTGAAAAGGCTGTTTCAGTAGCAGTAGAAAATAATGCAGAGCTTATTTTAGCACATGTTATTGACACACGTTCTTTCGCTACAGTTGCAGCTTTTGATCAGTCTGTCGCTTCAAAAGCAGATGAGTTTGCCAAGGAAATAATGGATAAATATACAAAGAAGGCTGCACAGGCCGGAGTTGTAAAAGTTGAAAAAGCCATTGAATTTGGCTCACCAAGGGCGGTTATTCCAAGGGATATTGCAGAAAAGTATGACGCAGATCTGATAATCTGCGGCGCTACCGGATTAAATACTGTCGAACGGTTTATTATCGGAAGCGTTTCTGAAGGTATCGCCCGCAATGCACCATGTGATGTTCTTATTGTCAGAAATGGAATATAAGAAAAGAGGCATCCAAAAACTTGGATGCCTCTTCTGTTATGCCTTTGCAAAAGACTCTAGGCATGATTTTGCTTTTTTAATAGCTTGTTCGATCTGCTGAAATCCAGTTCCGCCTGCACTGTTTCTTCTTTGTACAGCCGTTCTCGGATTGAGCACTTCGTAAATATCTCCTTCAAACAGCTGGCTCGCTGCTTGTAGTTCGTCCAGCGGTAGATCTGCTAAGAAGCATTGATTTTGCACACAATGAAGCACCAATTTCCCTACAACTTCATGTGCTTCTCTAAATGGCATGCCTTTATCTGATAAATAGTCAGCCAGTTCCGTCGCATTAGAAAAGTCATTTTTGGTTGCCTGCTCCATAGCATTTGTTTGAACCTTCATCGTTTGGACCATCCCAGCAAAAATCTTTAAGGAACCTGCTACTGTTTTAACAGTATCAAACATCCCTTCTTTGTCTTCTTGCATATCTTTATTATAAGCAAGGGGAAGTCCCTTTAAGACCGTCAACAATCCCATTAGGTTTCCATAAACCCTGCCTGTTTTCCCTCTAATTAGTTCTGCCATATCAGGGTTTTTCTTCTGCGGCATGATACTGCTTCCTGTTGAAAAACTGTCATCTAGCTCAATAAATTTAAACTCCTGGCTTGACCAAAGGATGATTTCTTCACTGAATCTAGAAAGATGCATCATCAAGATGCTGCTCGAGGATAAAAATTCCAAGATAAAATCACGGTCGCTGACAGCATCCATACTATTCTCGTAAATTCCTCCAAATTCCAGCAGTTCAGCAGTTCTGTAACGATCAATCGGGAAAGTTGTCCCTGCTAATGCTCCTGCACCTAGTGGTGATACATTAATGCGGTTTAAGTTTTCCTTGTATCTCGCTTTATCCCGTTCAAACATCCAGAAATAAGCCATCAGATGATGGGCAAAGGAAATAGGCTGGGCTCTTTGCAAATGTGTATATCCAGGCATTATTGTTTCAATGTTGGCTTCAGCCTTCTCAAGCAGTGCGCCTTGAAGCTCCTCTAAAAGAGAGATGATATTTTTCACTTGTTTGCGCAAATATAAATGCATATCTGTTGCAACCTGGTCATTACGGCTTCTTCCTGTATGAAGCTTGCCACCAACAGGACCAATCAACTCTGTCAGCTGGCTTTCGAGATTCAAATGAATATCTTCCAATTTAACAGAGAACTCCAGCTCCTCTTTGTTTGCTTTTTCTTTTAAAAGAAGCAGTCCTGCTTTAATTTTTTCCGCATCCTCCACACTCAGGATTCCTGTTTCAGAAAGCATTGCCACATGGGCAATGCTTCCGTCTATATCTTCTAGGACAAGCTCTTGATCAAAGGAGATGGATGCGCCGAATTCGTCTACCCATTCTTCTGCAGATTTTGTAAATCTGCCTCCCCATAATTTTTTCACACTGTCACCTTCTTGCTGTTTTCCACAATGCTTTGTACTTTAGTCGGCAGACCCCATAGTTTAATGAAGCCAACAGCAGCTGCGTGATCAAACTCATCATCTGAAGTGTATGTTGCCAGCTTTTCATCATACAAGGAGTTTGGAGACTTTCTTCCTTCTACGATCGCATGACCTTTAAACAGCTTCACACGTACAGTTCCTGTTACGTTCTTTTGCGTATCTTTCAGAAATGCTTGAAGAGCACTAGTTAACGGCGAGAACCATAAGCCTTCATAAATAACCTCAGTGATTTTCTTTTCGATAACCGGTTTAAAATGAGCAACCTCTTTTACAAGTGTAATGTCTTCCAGTTCTTTATGTGCCTTAATAAGCGTAATAGCACCAGGGCACTCGTAAACTTCACGTGATTTAATACCAACAAGGCGGTTTTCTACATGGTCGATGCGTCCTACGCCATGCTTACCTGCCAGTTTATTCAACTCCAGAATCAAATCAGACAATTTATACGAAATGCCGTCGATGCTTACTGGAACACCTTCTTTAAAATCTATTTCAATAATATCCGGCGTATCTGGCGCATTTTCGAGGCTTACTGTTAAATCATAAGCTTCTTCTGGCGGTGCTGCCCATGGATCTTCCAAAATTCCACATTCATTGCTGCGTCCCCATAAGTTTTGGTCAATAGAGAACGGACTGTCTAAGTTAATCGGAATCGGAATATTTTTCTCTTTTGCATATTCTATTTCTTCTTCACGAGACCAGCCCCATTCACGCACTGGCGCCAACACTTTCAAGTTCGGGTTAAGAGCTTGGATAGAAACCTCAAACCGCACTTGGTCGTTTCCTTTTCCTGTGCATCCGTGTGCAACAGCTACTGCATTTTCTTTTTCTGCAACCTCAACAAGTTTTTTTGCAATTAACGGTCTCGATAAAGCAGAAACAAGAGGATATTTTCCTTCATATAATGTATGTGCCTGCATTGCCGTCAAAGCAAAATCCTGTGCAAATTCTTCTTTTGCATCAATTACATATGATTGAACAGCTCCAACTGTTATTGCCTTTTCTTGAATAAATTTCAAGTCCTTACCTTCCCCTACATCAAGACAGCAAGCAACTACATCATAACCTTGATCTTGAAGCCATTTAATTGCTACGGATGTATCTAAACCACCTGAATATGCTAATACTATTTTTGGATTCGCCATGAGCGTTTTCCTCCTATATTTACGAATAATTATTCATTTATTTATATTTTTATTCAAAAACTATACTAAACACTTTAGCAACTTTTTAAAAGAATATCAAGCTTTTATTCTATAAAAATACAAAAAAATTTATATTTATAACCCTTTCTCTACACTGCTCTCAGGACGGATAACTGCTGTTCCTTCCTTTTCAATGTAACAACAGTATATTTAACACCAGTTAATATAAAAAAGACGTAAAAAAAAGGAGGCTCTCCTCCCTTTTATGCAAAATCTTATTCACATGTTCTGTTTCTTTTTATTTAGTTCACTTACGACGTGGCTAAGCTCTGGAAGGATAAGTTTGTTCATACCAAGCACTACTGCTCCGGTAGAACCCGGCATTGCAAAGACAGCACACTCACCAACCGTCCCTGCAATTGCTCTTGATAGCATGGCTGCTGCCCCAATATCCTCTGTATAGCTCAACATCCTAAAAAGCTCTCCAAACCCGCTTATTTCCTTCGTTAACAGTGGTTTGACTGCTTCTATAGTAACATCTCTTGGAGAAATCCCAGTTCCCCCATTCAAAATAATCGCTTCCGCCTCCGTCGCCTTAAGTATTTCTGTTTGGATTTCCATAATTTCATCTTTTACGATGACATAATTAGCTGTATAATGACCAGCATCTTCCAACAGTTGCATTATCATCTTTCCGCTTTTATCATCAGCTTCAGTTCGTGTATCACTGACTGTAATAACTTTGCACTTTATATGTGTATAACTTTTATTTGTATGATTATTTATACTCAATACTATTCCTCCTTTTCATGGCGCTCACCCTTGCAGCTTTTCATACAGATACCGTCGCTGATAAAACTTATAAGTAAACTCCGTTATCTTTTTCGTGTACTGATAATTTGCTCCAGCACCGATCAGCATGCTGACAAACGGCATTTTCTTATACGTTTTTTTGCCAAATAGAAAGATAAAAAACATTTTCATTGTCTGCTGCAATATAACCTCTGCCGTTTCATTACTGGCTATGTTTTCTGTTCCTTCATAAAAATAATTATTGGGTCTTTCCAACTCTTCCATTAAGTCTGCCCAAGCCTTCCCTTGAAGCCTTTTAGGCAGGCATGCACCGTGAAGGACTTTTAATGCAGTCATTATTTCAGTGGGAGTGTTCCCTGGGTAACCAAACAATGAAGATATTTGCTGACAGAATCTTATATTAATCACCATCAGCGCCAAAAAGTCAGAAGCAGCACCTGTAGCACCGCCAGTTCCGGATATGCCTCCCTGAAAACAGGCATACAAGCGATGTTTCCCCATTTGCTGCTGACCGATAAAGTGGAGTTGATCAATCGTCAAGTCTTTCATGTCTTTTATTTCCGTGATATTCTCATTAAATATTCTTGCTGTCGACAGCATCCGCTCATTTGAGTTTTCATGAAGGGAGGAACTTAGAAGCAGAGTATATGCGTGAAACAAAGAATTATCAATAACTGAATAAATTTCCTGCCACTTGCTTTCTTCTATAAACGTCATGCTTTTTTTCACATACTTTTCATATAAACTTTCCACATCATTCTTTTCATATGAAAGCAGCTCTCTTTCCCACTCAGACAGTTCCTTAAGTACTTCTTCTTCTCTATATGTCAGCATAAAACGTCTCCCTTCTATGTAACCCTTGTTTCATAAATATTTAGTATTTATAGTATACCATTTGCCCAAGCACCGACAGTATTTCCGAGCATGAAAAAAGACAAACTTTTGCTAAACAAAAGTTTGTCTTTTTTTAAATTTAGCTTACACACTTGCGATTCTTGCAACGTCGCGTGCAATCATTACTTCTTCGTTTGTTGGGATGACCATTACTTTTACTGGTGAGTGAGGATAGTTGATGAATGATTCCTCACCTGAAATTTTATTGAGTGATTGATCCCAATAAACTCCCATAAATTCAAGGCCTTTCAATACTCTTGCACGAACAACTTCACTGTTTTCACCAATACCAGCTGTGAAGATGATTGCATCTACACCGTTCATACCAGAAGCATAAGAACCAATATATTTATGGATATGCTCAGCAAATACTGTCAATGCCAATTCTGCACGGTCGTTTCCAGTTTGAGCTTGTTCTGTAATATCACGAAGGTCGCTTGAGAATCCAGAAATTCCAAGCAATCCGCTTTTTTTGTTCAATACTTGCAGCACTTCATCTGCAGATTGGTCTGTTTTTTCCATGATATATGGAATCAAAGCAGGATCGATGTTACCTGAACGAGTACCCATTGTTACACCAGCAAGCGGTGTGAAGCCCATGGAAGTATCAATTGATTTACCACCATCAATTGCAGCAATACTTGCTCCGTTTCCTAAATGACAAGAAATTAGACGAAGCTGGTCAATTGGACGGCCAAGCATTTCTGCTGCACGTTGTGAAACATATTTATGAGATGTTCCATGGAAACCGTACTTACGAATGCCGTATTTTTCATAGTATTCATAAGGAAGGCTGTATAGATAGGAGCTTTCAGGCATTGTTTGGTGGAAAGCAGTATCAAATACAGCTACAGCCGGCACGTTTGGCAGAACGTTTTGGAATGCACGAATTCCAGTCAAGTTAGCCGGG
>JAPSHL010000361.1 GCA_031179905.1 Bacillus sp. (in: firmicutes)
TTCGATAAGTCATTCCTTTCGTTAATATTACAATTAGTGGGAATGTTTGAAATTATATACAAATAATTATATCACAATAAACGTATTTCTTTTCGTTTAATGGCTTGGCTCTTTCAAAAAATAGCTAACTGATTTTTTGACATAATCAAAAGGGGCAACCAGCTACAGTTTAAAGAGAAATAGAGTTCAAAAATATAAATGCTGATTCGGGTCAAAACGTATTTCAAAACACTTATTTTCAATTATGTTCTTATAAAAATAATGTTTCTTAAAACTAAGCAGCTTTATCAGGCTTCTGCTTTTCAAAAAATAAGAGTAAAACTTATTCTGCTTCATTTAGATATTCCTCAATACTAATTGCATAATGACTATTTGGCAGGTAGGAAATCTCTAGAGTCTTTCCGGATAGATTTTCTTGATAATAATTTCTCGATATATTTAACGAGTACACGTCTAAGGTAAGATTATTAACTTCTAATTCCATTAGAAATTCAGTTCCATAGTCAGGGTCATCAAACTCCGCTCCAGTTGGGACTGCTACAACCGTTTCAAACTGGCTATTTTTTAAGGCTGTTTTATCTTTATAAAGAAGTATGGAAGTTTCTATAAATGAATAGCTCGTTATCATCATTAACGCAGTAATAAGTAAACAAATAATCTTTGCAAACCAATTTCTTGTCCCAATCATCATAGCCATAAAAAAAATACCAAAACAGAGACACAAGCTTGCAGCACTATAAGCTCCACTCATTTCCGAAAAAATGAAATTTTCATCACTTAGCTCAGAGATCCCCCCGAGAATTAACGTTATAATGAAGAATAACAATCCGATAATCGCGACTAGACCAGCAATACTTTCTCTTCTATCCTTACCTAGCCAGGATCCGCGCTTAACTCTCTTTTTCTTTTTAAGCCTTTTAGCCAATTTACTCCCTCCTTTAAAATCAGATGCGAAATAAAATGTAACATTGACCCGCGAAAAAAAATTCAGGCCCCTTAAAATTCAAAAAGGGGACTTCTCCTTATTCCTCTTGCCATTGCTTACGCCATTCTTCGACCTTAGCGTTAATTTCCTCTTTAGCTTGCTCCCTTTCCAATTCTTTTGCCTCTTTTATCTCAGAGAAATGATTATTGCGTATATCTTCCATCGACTCTGCTATTTCCAATACTTGATTCTCTACATCATCGGTAATCAATTTCTCCTTATTCAAATAATAAACAGCCTGTTTAATTCGATTTAGTTCTGCAGAGGAAGCATAATATAATGGGTTATAAATCTCGTTCATTCTTTCCATTGCATCGACTGATTGCTGAAGGGTCACTCCTTGTGTCCATACGAGCTGCCCAAGCGTCGGTTTCCATTTTTCCGTAATTTGAACTTCAAGCTCAGCAGGATCGTCTACCGTGATATACTCTCCACCTCCAGAATCAGCTACTTGCTTTAATTGCTGCTGCCCTTCATTATCCACATTAAGTCCAATAATATGGACCTTTGCTTCAATATTTTGACTTTGAAGTTGTTGTGCAGCTGCAACAGGATCCCCATCACATGTTTCTACTCCGTCACTCACTATATAAACCTGATTGTAGTATTCATCTGAAGGATAAGCCTGAAGAATTTCCCCTGCTTTATTGATCGCTCCAGCTAATGGGGTCCAGCCGCTTGCCTGAAATGAATTTATTGAGGTTGTAAAATTCTCAGGTTGATAGGATGATAATGGATACACTGTTTCCACAGATGAACAGGATTTCGCTTTGTCTGAGTCAGCAGAAGAACCAACATGTCCATAAGCAATCAATGAAACATTGGCATCTTCAGGGATAGACTTTACGAATCCGCTAATAGCCTCTTTTGCTTGTTCCATTTTCGTTTGTCCTGCGATAACCTCATTCATACTGCCGCTTGCATCCATTAATACTAAATTATTCACTTTCTTTTGTTTTGCAGTTACCTTATCCTCTCCATTCGGTAATTCAGGCATCACGTACCCATGATCATACGCTGCTAATTTTTCATAATAGCTTTTATAATTACCTGATCCCAGCATATAAACCAGGTAATCATATATCTGGTCACCGGTTAGGTTTTTATGTTTGGTAAAATAGGTTTTGAACTCTTTCTCGGCAATGGGGTTGAATGTTTGCTCAATAAAGTCTAAATATTGCTGTCTGTCCCAGCTTTCTAACGTTTCCAATTTTTGATCCATATGCTCTTCGATTAATACACCAGCATTCTGATCAATCATTTCTTCCACTGTTCTCGCAGCTGTTGGCGTTTTCTCCTCCACCTTTGCATCAGCTGCTATTTTGGCAGGCGTTGCCTCATCCGATTGAGCTTGGTTCTTTGCACAAGCTCCTGTAAATACTAAGGACAGTATACATCCTGCCATTGCAGTCTTTTTAATAAAATTCATCTATAATCCTCCTTCATGTATATTTCCTATATTTGTATACGTCCAAAAGAAAGAAAGGTTTCTAATCCTATTTGGATAAAT
>JAPSHL010000139.1 GCA_031179905.1 Bacillus sp. (in: firmicutes)
TTTTTTATAAACGCTTACAATCTTTTAGCAAAAAAAATAGACACAACACCCGCAAGCTTTTAACGGTGTTTTGTCTATTTTTTTGCCAGCATTATTAATGTGCAGGACATTATTACCTTAACTAAAAATATCTCCTATACAAAAGTATTTCCCAAGACATTTCAATCACCTTTTGGCTTTTAGAGAATATTAACAGATTTCTCAATACTAGCAATCACTTCTTGTAGTGATTTATCTGCCATACTTACTAATTTCAAATGATAATTCTCGAATGGAAGATGCTCTGTAATTTTATTTGGAACTACTACACAGTTTAGCCCAGCCGCAAGTGCCGCTTTAGAGCCATTAGCTGAATCTTCAAAGGCTATTGCTTCTTTCGGATAAACTCCTAAAAGCTTGATTACATTTTCATATAGCTCTGGATCTGGTTTAACTTTTTTAACATCATCTCTTGTTTGTATAGCATCGAAATAATGAAGGATGTCCAACTCCATTAAAAAATGTTCAACCCAAGTTCTATAAGAGCTTGATGCCAAACCAATCTTTAATCCTTGCTCTTTAGCACCTTTCAAATAATCCTCTATCCCATCCCGCGCAAAAGGCTTACTCAATTTAGCCTTATGCAACACAGCGGATTTTTCAATGATCTCGTCTCTTGTTAAAGACCCATTCGCTTGGTTTAGAATAAAATTATAAAGACTGTTAGAGTCAGTACCAATATGGACAGCATATTCCTTTATAGGCAGTTTACCAGGTTGCATTTCCAGAATATCACAAAAACTTTCATATAATGCGTATTCTGTATCAACAGTTAACCCATCAAAATCAAAAACAATTGCTTTTATCATCTATTTAACCTTCTTCCCGCAGTATTGAAACTTTCGGCTTAATTCATAAGACTTTCAGTTTCATACAGGTCAAGCCACTCTTTTCTAAATTGTTCTACGTTCTCTCCAATAGATGGTACTTTAAGGAATGCTTCAATAATGTCAGGAGAAACTGTAACCCCTTGTGCTCCCACTAGGCAGACCTCTAAAACTTGTTGGGTATTTTTAAAACTAGCTGCTAGTACTTCACAAGTAAAATTAGATTTCAAGAATATTTCCACTATTTCTTTTACAACTTTAATACCATTTCCTGTCAAGTTGTCAATTCGGTTCACATATGGAGCTACATAGTTTGCTCCTGCTTTTGCTGCTAAGTATGCATTCAAAGGAGTATATACAGTTGTTGCTAATGTTCGAATCCCTATGCCACTCAAAATTTTTATCGCTTTTAACCCCTCGCTTGTTACTGGAATTTTAATTACTACATTCCCTTGTAATAAATCCTGAATGTACATAGCTTCTTCCACTATTTTTTCTGCCTTTTCAGCAATTGTTTGAACAAAAAGTTCCTTCTCCATACCTATAATGCTTTGTATTTCCTTTAGTAAGGGTAAATAGGGCTTGCCTTCTTTAACGATAATACTTGGGTTTGTTGTAACTCCATCAATAGAATAGTATTCATTTAGCATTTTAATTTTATTTACATCTGCAGAATCAATGAATAGATTCATATTCCCACTCCTTTAGGAAAAAATAAAATAGCTTAAATTTTGATAACCATTCTCCAAATTAACTAGAAAGGTTATGCTATTAACTTTACGGGTTGGAAATAATTAGTATATCCGAATTATATCTCCTTGCTTTACATCAGCTATTTCACTGTCTTCTAAATATAGAGTTCCTGGCAGTTCTGGATTCTCAGTTCCGTCAAACTTGAGAGTAATGTGTCCAAGTGCTGTAAGATTTTTTTCAACAGCATCACCAACAGAAGTGATTGTATATTTTCTGTCCCCTAATTGAAGTGTGTCTCCTGCTTTTATTTCATGGTCAATATCATTGACTGTAATGGATAAGCAATAATCGGCAAGTTCTGCAGGTGCATTTTCTCCGAAAAGAATCAACATTTTGTCTCCGAGAAATGCGGATACAGAAGAACCTATTTTATTAACGACTGTCTCATATTTCTTTAGCATGTTCTTACTCCTTTTTACTATGATAATTTTTTGAGCTATTCAATGATTGCAACGGTCTGCTTCCATCGTTATTCATAAAGTCCAAAACTAGCCAGCCAAGCAATAAATACGGTTGGAGCACCTGTCAAAAACCTTCCATACAAAACAGCTGGTACTCCGACTTCAACTGTCTCAGGTTCTGCTTCGGCTAATCCTAAACCTACAGGAACAAAATCAGCTGCCGCTTGAGAATTGATTGCAAATAATGCTGGAAGTGCTAAGTGCGGGGGAATATTGCCTTTTCCAATTTCCACACCAATTAGCGTTCCTACTACTTGAGCAATAACAGCACCAGGTCCTAAAAATGGTGATAATAGTGGGAATGAACAAACAAGTGCTATTGCCATTAGTCCCCAAACATTACCAATAAAAGGTGATAAAATATTTGCAAAAAGATCACCAATACCCGTTTCTAAGATAATCCCAATTAGCATCGCAACAAAAGCCATAAATGGAAGGATTGTTTTTATTACTGTATCAATAGCATCTCTACCTGCTTGATAGAAAACACTTGTGATATTTCCCATTCCCATTCCAACTCTTGCCATTAGACCTTTGGGCTTCTGTTGCTCGCTAATTTTCTTGCTGGAATCATATTTATATTCTTTTTCTTCTGTTCTTTCAGCAGGTTTATTCGCGATTTCCTGCATCACTGCCCCGTCAATAAGTTGGATATTATCTTTTTTCACACCAGATACATAAATATCTTCCGTAATGTGTTTCGCCAATGGACCACTTTGACCTGTGGGCATTATATTAATTGTTGGGATACGCTTTTGTGGGTACAAACCACAGCGCAATGTTCCGCCACAGTCAATAATGACACATGCCATTTCTTTTTCTGGAACACTTGTTTTAAACCCATTCACTAATTCGCAACCAGTTAATTCAGCTATTTTATCCGCAATATCAGGTTTCTCTCCACCTGTAATATAAACAACCTTATTTTTTTCCTCCGTTGGTGTAATTACTAGTGGTCCGCCGAATCCGCCTGAACCTTTTGTTATTTTAATAGATTGATATGTTGTCATTTTCTTTCACCACCATTTGTTATAGTTTTACAGTATCTTTTAATTTTACATTTTGTTGTTTGGCTACATAGGCTGTCATATAATCTGTGATCCAGCCTCTTAAGAAGTTCGTTACAATACCAACAAGGAAATAACGAAGTGCTAATTCAGCAGTATCAAAACCTAGAGTTGTTATACCAGCTGCAACTCCTAAGAAAACGAATAACTCCCCTGGATTAACATGTGGGAATAACCCGTTATGAGTGTGGCATGAATAGGAAGCAGCTGCATAATAACTTGGCTTATATTTCTCAGGCAAGAACTTGCCCAATGATAATGTCATCGGATTTGCTAATACAAACGTACCAATGATTGGTAATACAAAATATCGAGTAAATGGATTTTTAGCAGACTTTCTTGCCAGCTTTTCTACCCTTTCTTCCCCTACCAAACGGACAAGTGCATTCATCGCAACTAGCAGCATTATTAATAAGGGTACAATATCTGTAACCATTCCTATGAATGTTTCTCCCCCATGTCGGAACAAGTCCATAAATTTCTCTGCGCCTTTAATTAAAATATCCATATATTTAAACTCTCCCTTTCTGTTTAGCTCTTTTTAGGAATTAGATAATCAATCCAGCCTTTTTTTACTCTTAACTCCCCACCTTTAGAAATAGTATCGTAGCTTTTTAAAGCATCCTCTATTGCATATTTAGTTAACTTGTTAATACCTTTATAATCAGCATCTGAAATCTTCAAAAGATTTTTCCCTTCAAACCCTTTTAGTTCTCGCACTCGGGAAAATACAGTAACACCTTGCATTTTAGCGGCTTTTAAGATGTTATTACGACTATCAATAGCAAACATAACAACAGTCCCTGCTCTAAACATACCTGTTTTCTTACCAATGGCTACTCGTCCTAAGCGCCTTAATTCACTATATTTCGTATTGAAATGTTTGATTTGTAGAAAACCAAAAACACTTTGCAACAGCCACGCAATACCAATCATTATTATAAATCCTAAAAACATGTCTTTACCCCTTTTCATTAGATACTTCAACCGCAAGATAAACGCTTACAAAATATTACATAATATTAACCAAACTTACTAATCTTTTTTAAACATTCAGATACATCCTCGTAATTTGCTGCACTTGCTAGCTGGTTTATTAACTTTTCATCACTTGCTATTCGGATAATTTCATCATAAACACTCACTAGCTGATGTTCAGTCATTTCAGATTGCTGCTCTGGAATGCCTAATAGGAAAATAAGTTTGATATCTTTTCCATCAGAGAATACTGTATCGGGGAAAACTCCTAGTGCAAGCTTTATTTGATCTGATTTATAATTAAAGGTATGTGGTATTGCTATATAACGGTCAAATACCATCGAGCCTTTTTTCTCTCTATCTTTAAGACGGTTTATGAATTCATTATCCAACTGTTCTTTCTTAACCAGCTCATTCACCATCATATATAAGTTATCATGATAATCAGTCTCACTATTTAAAATGAAAAATCCTTCTTTGCTTATTAAATGATTTAAAATGGATGTATGCGAGTTAAAATCGGCTTTTAACATAAACGTTTGCATATATGCTACTTCTTCTATTTTTCTTGAAATAGCTTGTTCATCAAAGATTTCATTTATTAAAATGACCGGTTTATTTATGTCAACGGAAAGCTTCACTGTAGAAAAAATAATATCAAATTCATTTAGAAGTTCTTCTGTTACTTCTGTTTCTGAGAAAAGTTTTAATTCAGTATCTTTATTCAGTATACGCTGCAGCTGATTTGAAACCAGTTTAGCTGTTCCTCTTCCTGTTCCACAGATAACTGCTGCTCTTCGTATACTTTTAACCTTCACTTCACTCTGCGAAATAAAAACACCAAAATAGAAAGCTATGTAACCAAGTTCATCTTCTGAAACATCTAAATCATATTCCTTTTTTATTATTTCCCCAGCGATCTTAGCCATCTGAAAAGCTACCGGGTACTTATCTTTTACATCCATTAACATCGGATTCTCGATACGCAGCCCAAACATTAATCGGTTTAACATAAATGTCAAATGGTATTGCAAGTCGCGAAAAAATGATTCATTTTCTTCAATGATATCTTTTTTAAATCCAATATTCTCTACTATTGACTCTAGTAATCTCTTAATCTCACTTGGAATTGATATGTTTTCCATGGTGCGGTTATTTGTTGGTGTTCTTCTTCCAGCTATAGGAATGGTAATAAATAGTATCTCTTCCTCTGGAATCGCAATTGGAAGACATCTTTCAATTACTTTTGCAATCTCTAAACCAATTTGATAATCATGCGTATGCTGAAGCTTTAGATGACTGTCTTTCACTTTTTTTAACGGCTGATCCTTCAGCAGCCGATCGAGCATTACTATTACAAACTCCATTAATCGCTTTTGCGTACTAGATTCGAAATCGTGACGAGCAGCAATTACCGCTATTTCTTCTGCGATATCGTGATCTAAAGGATACGACCTGTAAATCATATCAAAGACATTATTGATGATAAAAAAGCGGATATCCAGCTCCTCACCATTTAAGCGTACTCCAGTATTTGGCTTACCAAAGATTTTAAGATTATAAGCTTCCAATGATACGGAAGCTTTTTTCAATTCATTTACCAGTGTGGTTCGACTAATATTCATCCCATAAGCCAGCTCATCTAAAGTGTTTATTACCTCACTATTAATAAGCCTTTCGATGATATACGCTATACGACGCTTCGATGAATCCACTGAATTTTTTTTAGAACTAATATGATTCATTAGGATGTCAAAGCTAGATTGATCTTGTATTGATAACCAGAATCCTTTACCTCTTTTGTTATCAAGAAAGGCAATGCCTTCTAATTCGTCATTTACTTTCTTGATATAGTTTCTGACAGATCTAGTTCCTAATCCTAAAGCTTCTGCCAAAAACTCTAAAGAGCTATAGTCTCTTTGTTGCGACAATTCTATAATCTGAATTACTTTGTCCTCTAATGTAAAGTCAGACATTCTACCACCTCTTTGCTAAATGAATGTCAAAACAGCAGGTTTGGAAACATAGAGTGAATGACAGTCAACCTCGTTCTAAACACTCATTAAAGGCATTCGGACTTCACTACTAACCTCTAGATTTCCCTCCTGAAATATTCAATGTTGTACCCGTAATATAACTGGAACGATCGGAAGCTAAATATGTAACCAAATCGCCAATTTCTGTTAGTTTCCCTTCTCTTCCAAGAGGAATGGATTTGCTGTAATCTGTGGATAATCCATCTACTGTAACTCCGCGAGTATACGCAAGAGCTTCGTTATAAGCATCTGTTCTTAAACCTGTTGTTTCGATAATACCAGGAGCAATACCAAGAACACGGATATTAAACTTTCCAAGTTCTTTTGCCCATGAACGAGTGAAAGAAATAACAGCACCTTTTGTAGCAGAGTAACAGCTTTGCCCCGCAGAACCTTCTTGACCAGCCTCAGAAGAAACGTTAATGATGACACCTTTCTTTGCCTTTAACATTACCTTAGCAGCAGCCTGTGCAAAGAGATAAGGACCTTTTTGATTAACTGCTACCATAAAGTCAAAATCCTTCTCACTTAATTCATACTCTGGTCTTTCCCCCTTATCATCTACTAACAATCTTGGTAGATTAACTCCAGCATTATTTACTAAGATATCGACAGCGCCAAAAAGTTCGACTGTTTTAGAAACAGTGTTATCGACACTTTCTTTATTTGTTACATCACATTTTAGAAAGTAAGACCCATCTTCTTTAGCTCCTTCCTCTCCATGTAAATCTGCAACTACAACTTTAACTCCATTATTTAAAAGTCCCTTTGTAATTTCTAAACCTATACCAGAGGCCCCACCTGTTACAATCGCCACTTTCCTTTCAAGATTTAACCATGTATCACTCATTAGTAATTCCTCCTCTTCATCATTCGCCTTTTGAAAGCACTTTCTATTTCTTGATTTCAGTATAGGAGCAATTCCAATGTAATTTAATACAGACTTTTTCACACAAAAGTGAAAAAGTCTGGATTATTAATCTGTTTAATTAGATACACTGTTAATTCAGCATTTTTATAATATGTACTTTAACGTGATTCTGGATAGTAGCTCTTTTCATAGTCCATTTTTCTATATAAGTCCAAAAGAAACAAAGGAAACAATACTAAAATAAACCCTGAAATCGCAAACGATTTTACGAAAACAGGGTCTGATTAACATGCTTTGATTGGTGATTGTTGTTATTTAATAACCAGCTGCGCCACACACTCAACATGCGCCGTATGCGGGAACATATCCACAGGTTGCAAATACTCCACCTCATAATCCTTGCTCAAATAATCAATATCCTTCGCCAATGTCGATGGGTTGCAGGATACGTAAATGAACTTTTTCGGCTTGACCTTTTTGATGGCATCGAGCAGCTTGCGGTCGCACCCTGTTCTTGGCGGGTCGACTACTACTACATCTGGGCGCCAGCCTTCTTCGACCCATTTTGGGAGCCAGTGTTCTGCTGTGCCTGTTACGTATGTGGCGTTATTGATGCCGTGTCTGTCGGCATTTTTTTTGGCGTCGAGAATTGCTGCTTCGATTGTGTCCATACCGCGGACTTCACTGGCACCGTCAGCAAGCCATAAGCCGATTGTTCCAACTCCGCAATAGGCGTCAGCGATTTTTTCTGTCCCTGTAAGGCTGGCTGCTTTTTTGACTTCGTCGTACAGCTTGACTGTCTGAACTGGGTTCAGCTGGAAGAAGGCACGGGCTGACAGCTCAAAGTTTAAGTCGCCGAGTGTTTCTTGGATAACTTCTTCTCCTCTTAGATGGATCGTTTTCTCGCCAAATATTAAGGAAGTCTTGTTGCCGTTAATGTTTTGCACGAGTGACTTCACTTCGGGCAGACGCTTTTGGATTTCCGCCATAATTTGTTTTTTGCGCGGCACTTCTTTTTGTGTAGTGATTAAGACGACTTGTACTTCTCCTGATTGGAAGCCTGCTCTTGTAACAATGGTACGGACAATACCTTTTTGGGTCCGTTCGTTGTAGATTGGCACCTGCAGCTCTTCTAAGATGTTGCGGACTTCTTCTGACACTTTGTTTGTAAGCGGATGCTGAACCATACAGTTCTGGATTGGCACAAGACGATGAGAATCGATTCCGTACAAGCCTGCGATCACTTTGCCGTTTTTCTGCTGGCCGATTTGGAATTGGCTTTTGTTGCGGTAATTCCATGGGTCTTCCATGCCGATTGTAGGACGAATATCGAGATTTTCAATTTTCAGCTTTGTATGTCTTTCAAGTGATTGGATGACAATATCGCGCTTTTCGCGAAGTTGCTGGTCATAAGCTAAATGTTGAAGCTGGCAGCCGCCGCATTGTTCATAGAAAGGACATGGCGCCTCTACACGGAAAGGAGATGCTTTGCGGATTTTTTTCACCTTTGCTTCTGAGAACTTCGGCATAACTTTTGTCGTCTCAACGACAACCTCTTCACCTGGAAGGGCACCAGGGACAAAGACAACCTGCCGTTTAAAATAGCCGACACCTTCTCCGTTAATTCCGAGTCGCTTAATTGTCAGCGGGAAGGTTTGTCCTTGCTTAATGTTTACCGTGCTTGTTTGTTTTTTATCATTCATTCTTTTGCTCCTGTAATTAGGTTTCTATTTTTTTATTCATTATAATCAGTCTAATCTGCAATCTTTATACTAATACTTCTTTATTGGATAATCCAGTTATCCTGTAAATAAAAATCCCTCAAATCAAATTCTTTGAGGGATTTTTGCTCTTATTCTATTCTAGCCCTTTTCTTTTTAAAAAGAAATGCACATGCACCGATCACAATCATGGCAATACCTGCCAGTAAATAATTAAAAGTATTTGTCGCCGTATTAGGCAATCCATGTCCTTCACCTTTAACACTGTCTTTCTCGCCATTGTCCGTTGCATTGCTGCCTTCCTCGTTATCATTCGTGTCATTGTTGCCACTCTCATGACTACCGTTTTCGTCCGGTTTATCTGTTCCATCTTCTGGACTTGTTGTACCGTTCTCATCCGGCTTGTCTGTTTCTTCTTCATCATCTGGGGCTGGTGTTTCTGGTTCCGCAACAACTGGAATTGTTCCAGTATTGTAATAGTCCTTAACCGCATCTTCTGTTAAAGCGACCGAATCATACAAGAGCACTTCATCCATCAGCCC
>JAPSHL010000140.1 GCA_031179905.1 Bacillus sp. (in: firmicutes)
AGCTTGCTCGCTTGACCAAGTGAGATGATTCTCTGAAGAATTTTTGAATAGTATTCTTTTTTGTTATCGAGTTCGTCTTTTTTATACAGCAGCTCTTCAATAATATAAACGAATTGCTTGGGCAGCTCCTTGCGAACTTTGGAGCGAGTATACTTAGAAGAAGCATAGGAAACTAACCGAATCATTTTTTCAATTGTTTCCGCATACCATGTGTACAATAATTGGTCTGATTCGAATGAGTTGATAACAAGCTGTAGCTTTTCCTCCGGATAGTAAACTAGTGTGGCAAACTCGTCCATCTCTTTTTTAGAGAGCTCTTCATGAAACAGCTCTCTAATCTTTTCTTTTACATTTCCAGAGCCGTTTCTCAATACGTGCTGGAAAGCATGGAATTCACCGTGGAGATCACTGACAAAATGCTCAGTACCTTTTGGCAGGTTTAAAATGGCATCCAAATTTATTATTTCTGTCACTACTTTTTCTTCGCTATCGTATTTTTCTGTTAGCAGGTCTAAATATTTTGTATCCATCTGCACCTCTCCTATCAAAAACTTGTCCAATTATTGTTAAAAAAACGCATAAGCCCATTTTATTCCTATTTTGCAGACAAGGAAAGAAAAAATTCTCATTTATTTTTCCTTTTTTCTAGAAATATAATACCGTTCTTATTCCTTTTATAGTTTATGGGGATGTCCTATATACCCAAAGTCGGACTATCGTAAACGTAAATAATCAATATTTTCCTATTAATATTCGAGCAAGGACATGCAAGACATCCTCGACACTTACATAGTAATGGAGTATAGGCAAAAGTGGAGGTGGAACAATGTCTGGGATTTTTTATTCACTCGGGCTTTTAGTAAAAGAACTGTTATTTCTTGTGTCCTATGTAAAAAATAATGCTTTTCCCCAGCCGTTATCTGCATCAGATGAAAAAAAGTATTTAAGGCTGATGGCAGAAGGAGATTCACATGCGCGGAATATGCTTATAGAACATAATTTGCGGCTTGTTGCACATATTGTCAAAAAGTTCGAAAACACAGGCGAGGATTCGGAAGACTTAATCTCTATTGGAACAATCGGTCTAATTAAGGGAATAGAAAGCTTTTCGGAAGGAAAAGGAACTAAACTTGCCACCTATGCAGCAAGATGTATTGAGAATGAAATACTTATGCACTTAAGAGCTCTGAAAAAAACAAAAAAAGACGTCTCCTTGCATGATCCAATTGGTCAGGATAAGGAAGGAAATGAAATCAGCCTAATTGATGTCTTGAAGTCAGAATCAGAAGATGTAGTCAATACAATTCAATTGAATATGGAGCTGGAAAAGGTAAAAGAGTATATTGATGTATTGGATGAACGGGAAAAAGAAGTAATTGTCGGCAGATTTGGCCTTGACTTAAAAAAGGAAAAAACACAAAGAGAAATTGCAAAAGAGCTTGGAATTTCAAGAAGCTATGTTTCCCGTATTGAAAAAAGAGCGCTTATGAAAATGTTTCATGAATTCTACAGGGCGGAAAAAGAAAAACGGAGAAAGGGGCAGGATTAGCCCTTAAAAAAAAGGGCTGTCATACGCAGCCCTCTTTCCTATAACATAAAAAGCTATTGCTTATATCTCAAATATTCCCGATTAGATGTAGGAACATTTTTAACAACTTCGCCTTCACGATTTTTGTAAATCTCGTATTCTCTGTATGTTTCTATAACAAATCCATTCTCTACCTTTGTATTTTCTAATTTATATTCTAATTCTGGCGCTCCATATACATCCGCAGAGGTGCTTGCCGTTTCACTTTCCGCTGTCTCACCATAAAAATAAACATAGTCCTCATTGATCTTCGCAGTCGGTGTTTCCACATAGGCAATGAATGCAAGCAAAACAATTACAATGATTGCTGAAAGACGTTTCTTCATTTTCTCTCCTCCCTCCTTACATACTATGCATGTCCCTCCAACATATTCGATGTACCTTAAGGAATGGTAGGATAGGTCGGTAAAAAGGAAAATATTATCATTTATTGCTTCAATAGAACATATTCTTTAAAAAGTACATGCCCTAACTTCCAGCCGGCTTTCCATTAAAAATAATTAGTAATTTGTAAATAAAATATAATAATAGTAATGTATTTGAAATATAAATAACTGTATAAAGCGGATATGCAAGAACTTGAAGGTAGGAGGATGAAGATTAAATGCTATTGAAACAGCTGCTTTTTCTATCCGTGTTATTTACTGCTATTGTCTGGCCTTCACATAAGGGGGATGGAAAAGCGCAGGCAGGGTTTGAAGATACATGTGAACGCAGTGATGCTGAATGGAAGGATACAATTAAAAACCTTCAAAATAAAGGAGACATAGAGGCATTGTTGGGTAATGATTACAAGCTGATGACAGACTCTATGGATGGTAATGAAGTTTGGCGCTTTGACATATGTACTGTCAGCAATTACAGGTATTCAGCCGAAATTGATGCAGTCGATATAGATGGTCTTACAGAAGATTTGCTTGAGCGAATTATCTTTATAAGCTTTTCGGAGAAGGAGATATTAAGAGTATCTATGTACTATAAAGCGAGTGACGGCAATATAAGGGAAATAGTTCAGTTTAGTAATCGGGAGGAGAAAGATTTGTTATTAGTTCCTAATTAGATATAAATTGAGTCATTCGTACAAGCAATCATTCGCTGCCTTTCTATACTATTAGTAAGGTGGTGAACATAATGGCGAAAATATTTATTGATCCAGGCCATGGCGGCTCTGATCCAGGGGCTGTCGGAAATGGAATCCAGGAGAAGGATATCACATTGCGCATTTCGACAATGATCAGGGATATGCTTGTCAGTGAATACGAAGATGTGACAGTAAGGATGAGTAGAACCTCTGATGAAACGGTCAGTCTTTCAGAAAGGTCTAATGCTGCCAATGCATGGGGAGCCGACTATTATGTATCAGTGCATGTCAATGCAGGCGGCGGAACAGGATTTGAAAGCTATGTGTACAGCGGAACTGGTGCACCTACGACGACATACCAGACAGCCGTTCATAATCGTGTAATCAGCTTGTCAAACTGGGATGACCGTGGTAAGAAAAAAGCCAATTTCCATGTGCTAAGAGAAACAAATATGCCGGCTATCTTGACAGAAAACGGATTTATTGACAATGCAACTGATGCAAATAAGCTGAAAAGCGCTTCTTTCCTTTCCACATTGGCAAGAGGGCATACGGAAGGCATAGCAGAAGCCTTTAACCTCAACAAAAGAGAAACAGGTGGTTCTGGAGATCTCTATAAAGTGCAAATTGGAGCTTTCAGAAATAAAGCGAATGCAGACAGCTTAGCAGAACAGGCGAGACGAGATGGACTTGATGCAGCAGTATTATTCAGGGATAATATGTATAAAGTTCAAATCGGAGCTTTTGCGAATCGTGCAAATGCGGAAGCGATGGAGGATAGAGCAAAAGAAGCGGGCTATGCTACAATCATTTTGACAGAATCATAAAGATGAAAAAACTTGAGTCTTTTTTTAAGACTCAAGTTTTTTATATGCAATATGAGACAAAGAAAATCAATCGAATATTGGTATTAGTGCCTAACCAACCTGGTCATTTGATGAATAGGTTAATAGGGAGGGGAGGTGCCATTATGACAGCATTTGGCTACCCATATCAATCTGTGCCAGGATCACCCTTTTTAGCCGGAGGATACCCTCCTAACTATGGGTATGGCTATGGCGCACAGCAAGGGTATGGAGCATGGTATGCATTGTTGATTGTTCTATTTATTATCATTATTTTGTTCTGGGGCATATGGGCTTTTGGAAACTGTTTTTATTAATGTTGCTTTTAATCATTTGCCATACAGTTTTGGCAAATGATTTTTTTGCTGAAAAATAATATGCCAATAAAATCGTTTTTCATTTTTCTACTATTATAATAGATAGAAATTTTTTAATAATAAAACTATAATAATATAAGAAGTGAAAAAAGGGGGAGTATAACATTGACAATCAAACCATTTTCAGATGTATGGGATTTGGAAGTTTTTTTCCCAGGAGGAAGCAGTTCGCCGGCATTTGCACACCATCTCGATGAGACTGGAGGTAATATTGAGGAGTTTGCGAAAGCTGTAGGTAAGTATACACCTGCTGAAGGAATAACGGAACGAAAGACAGTTCGGCATATTATCTATTTGTTTGAAGGTACTGTTAAAAAAATCCGCCAGGCAGGAGCATTTGTCAGCTGTTTGCAGGCGCAAAATCTGCATGATAAAGAGGCTGATTCACTAAGGGGGAAGGTAACAGAGCTTAGTGCTAGATTTCAGAATGTATTGACCGTCTTTGATGGAAAATTATCGCAATATGAAGAAAAACAATGGGAGTGTCTTCTTGAAGATGAAGAGCTTCATGAACTTTCTTTCGTCCTGACAGAAAGAAGGAATAATGCACGTCAGAAGCTTTCCGAAAAAGAAGAAATGCTAATTAATAAACTTAGTGTTGACGGGTATCACGGCTGGGGGCAAATGTATGACACTATTGTCGGCGGTATGCAAATCCCATTTGAAGAAAATGGTGAAGTAAAGTTTTTGTCTGTAGGGCAAGCAGCGAATAAATTCTCAAATCCAGATCGAAAAGTACGCAAGAAAGTTTTTGTAGAATGGGAAAAAGCGTGGGATGAGAAGGGTGCAGTGTTGGCGAAGACGTTAAACCATCTTGCCGGATTCCGTCTAAATACATATGAAATGAGAAATTGGCATAATGTGCTGAAAGAGCCTCTTGAATACAACAGAATGGAAGAAAAGACACTTGAAGCAATGTGGAGAGTAATCAGCAATAATAAGAAGCCGTTTGTAGAATTTCTGAACAGGAAGGCTCAACTGCTTGGAGTGGAGAAGCTGACTTGGTATGATGTCGATGCGCCGATCGGCAAGACTGAATCAAAGTTGAGCTATCAGGAAGGTGCAGAATTTATTCTCCATCACTTCGAAAATTTCGGAAATGAAATGACTGCTTTCGCTAAAAAAGCATTTGAGAACGATTGGATTGAAGCAGAAGATAGACAAGGGAAAAGACCAGGAGGGTTTCATACTTATTTTCCTGAAAGCGGCCAATCAAGGATTTTTATGACATATTCCGGAACACCGTCTAATGTATCCACATTAGCACATGAGCTAGGTCACGGCTTTCATACATATGCAATGAGAGATATGCATACATTGAACCGGAATTATGCGATGAATGTAGCTGAAACAGCTTCCACACTTGCAGAAATGATTGTCGCAGATGCAGCGGTGAAAAATGCTAAATCAGAAGAAGAGAAAATCATTCTGTTAGAGGATAAAATCCAGCGGTCTGTTGCCCTGTTAATGAATATTCATGCACGCTTTATGTTTGAGACTAGGTTTTACGAGGAAAGGCGTAAAGGGCTTGTGAGTAAAGAAAGATTAAATGAGCTAATGACAGAGGCGCAAAAAGAAGCTTTTGGTGACGCATTGGCCGAATATCATCCTTCTTTCTGGGGCTCTAAGCTGCATTTTTATATCACGGGTGTTCCTTTTTATAACTTCCCATATACATTTGGTTATTTATTTTCTCTAGGCATTTATGCAAAAGCAGTTCAAGAAGGAAAAGGGTATGAAACTAAATATATATCCTTATTAAAAGACACAGCAAGCATGTCTGTTGAGGAGCTTGCTAAAAAACATTTAAATGTGGATTTGACTGATGATGCTTTTTGGGAAAGCGCCATTAAGGTATGCATAGAAGATGTAGAAGAGTTTTTGGAGCTGACGAAGTAAAATGCAAAAAGGATGCCTGTAGGCATCCTTATATTTTTCTCCATTTGAAATTAGCTATCATTAACACAGATAAAATCAAGAGAAGAAACAGGTATATTTGCGGCGGAACAAAGTTGGTTCCGAGAACACAGAAGGTTATGATGCAGCCTGCTGCTGTAATTGGCAGACCAGTGAAGAAGCCAGTGTTTTCTGTAATGTTAAATCTTGCAAGACGAAATGCGCCGCAGCAAATATACAAGACGGCAAAAAAAGAGCCGACTGCATTGAATTCATACAAAACTGCCTGATAGATCAACAGAGCTGGGGCAACCCCGAAGGAAATAATATCACTCATAGAGTCCAGCTGCTTTCCTAATTCCGATTCAATTTGGAACTTGCGTGCAGCCATTCCGTCCAACCTGTCTGCTAATGCAGCGATAAATATTAATAAAAGACTAAGCTGAATATGGCCCTTTAAGCTAAAAATAATGGAAAATCCGCCAAGACCAAGATTTGTCAGTGTAAGGAAGTTGGCAATCTGAGCCTTTAGCTTTTTTGCGGTTTGTTCTATCACTTCATGTAGAAACATCCCATTCACTCCTCGTATGAAATTTATTTCATACATTCTTTTTTTTATATAATAATATATAATTTTAATGTAATATATGATTGTTCGTAAAGAAAAATTTACAATTTATTGGAGGATTCTTCGTTGAAACAGTTTTTTTACCGATTATTGATAGAACTCACTAACAGCAGGTGGAGTTCTATACTGATAAAAAAATTTGCGCATTCAAAGATCAGCAACAAGGTAATCCCTTCCTTTTCTAAGGTGTACCAGATAAATTTGGATGAAGCAGAAAAAGATGTTGAATCGTTTTCAAACCTTCATGAATTTTTTGTCAGAAAGCTAAAGGCGGATGTAAGGGAAATACAGAAAATGGATAATGGTGTAATAAGTCCTGTTGATTCTGTTATTGAAGACATCGGCACAATAAAAAAAGACAAAACAATTAAGGTGAAGGGCAAGATATACTCTATTCAAGAGATGCTGGGTACAGACACCATAGGAGAATATGAGGAAGGCACATACTTAATTTTTTATTTGAGTCCAAGCCACTATCATCGCATCCACAGTCCAGTTGCCGGAGAAATAGTCAAACAGTGGACTATTGGAGAAAAATCATACCCTGTTAATAAATATGGCTTAAAGTATGGAAAAAGTCCACTATCAAAAAATTATCGTACAATTTCTGAAGTGAAGACAAGCTTAGGCTGGAATGTAGCTGTCGTTAAAGTAGGGGCGATGTTCATCAATTCTATAATCTTAAGCCACAATCACAAAACGGTTGATGTAGGTGAGGAAATTGCCTATTTTTCTTTTGGCTCAACAGTTGTTCTTTTGTTTGAAAAAGACGGTTTTCAAATTCGAAATGATATAAAAGCCCCATATCATGTTAAAATGGGAGAGTTTATTGGAGAGCTAAAGCGCTAGAATACAAGGGTAAAAAAAACCCGCGGCCAGCGGGTTAGGAGGATACTTTTATCTGATTGCTTAATGAACGTCGGTGGATTTCTGTTTCAATGAGACGTATAAATTCAGGGCTTAAATCAAGTTCCCTAGCTTTATGATATGACTCAATCAACAATTCATCTGACAGTTTGCGCATGTCAGGAAATCACCTCCAATCCATCTTTTGTAATTTCTGTAAACGATTAGTGAATATATTATCTAGTAACCTAACTTTAACAAAAATAAACATTTAGAACAACTGTTCTCTTATCCACAATCTATGGTGGATAACCTGTGGTTAAGTTGTTTGTAAGTATAAAGATGTTTATTATAACAAAGGGTATAATGTGCATAAGGTTATCCACAAATGTTGAATTTTGCGTATTTTGTCGAAAAATATTTTTAGAATATAAAAAAAAACAGACATAAACTTCTTTTCACGGGTAGAAAAAGGTATAATATTACTTTCATTAAATTTGTTCTTCGGATGGAAAATAACTAGTGTGACATACATACAACGTGAAATACCATTACACAAAAATTCTCTGATCAACTAGTAGATAAAAGAGGTGTCAATCATTGTTAAATAATTTTTTGCCTGATCAGTTTGTCAAGAATATATTCGAAATAACTCCAGAACTTCTTAAAGAAAAAGGAGTAAAAGGGATTATTACAGATCTTGACAACACGCTTGTTGAATGGGACCGTCCTTTGGCAACACCAAAGATAATAGAATGGTTCGAAGATATGAAGAAAAACAATATAAAAGTTACAATTGTATCAAATAATAAGGAAGGAAGAGTGAAGTCTTTTTCTGATCCTTTAAACATCCCCTTTATCTTTGCGGCCAGAAAACCGATGGGGAAAGCCTTTAACAGAGCGCTGATGCAAATGGAGCTGAGAAAAGCAGAAGCAGTCGTGATAGGAGATCAGCTACTCACAGATGTACTTGGCGGTAACCGCAGCGGCTTTCATACTATTCTCGTTGTGCCTGTTGCACAAACAGATGGTTTTGCGACAAGGATAAACAGAAAAATTGAAAGACGAATTTTGAATTGGTTTCGGAAAAAAGGAAAATTGACTTGGGAGGATTAATTAGTGACAGAAAGAATACATTGCTTTGGATGCGGGGTTGCCATACAAACAGAAAATAAAGAAGAACTAGGATATGCACCAGTCTCTTCTTTGCAGAAGGAGACGGTTATTTGCCAGCGCTGCTTCCGCTTAAAGCATTATAATGAAGTGCAGGATGTATCGTTAACAGATGATGATTTTTTGAAAATCCTAAATGAAATTGGCAGAAGTGACAGCTTGATTGTAAAGATTGTCGACATCTTTGATTTTAATGGAAGCTGGCTGCCAGGACTTCATCGGTTTACAGGAAAAAATAAAGTATTATTGATAGGTAATAAAGTTGATTTACTTCCTAAGTCAGTAAACAAACAAAAAGTAATCAACTGGATGAAAAAAGAAGCTAAGGATCTAGGCTTAAGACCTGCGGATGTCTTTTTAGTGAGTGCGCAAAAAGGGCAAAGTATCAAGGAAGTACTCGATGCAATTGAATATCATCGAGAAGGAAAAGATGTTTATGTGGTAGGATGTACGAATGTAGGAAAATCAACATTTATAAATTCTGTCATTAAAGAAGTTTCGGGTGAGGAAAATGTCATTACTACATCCCATTTTCCTGGAACGACACTTGACATAATAGAGATACCTCTTTCAGACGGAAAGGCGTTAGTGGATACACCAGGTATCATCAACCATCATCAAATGGCTCATTTTGTTGATAAACGGGACTTAAAGGTGATCACTCCGAAAAGAGAAATAAAAGCAAAAGTGTTCCAGCTAAATGAAGGGCAAACTTTGTATTTTGGTGGTTTGGCACGCTTTGATTTCACAAGCGGGGAACGCCATTCATTCGTTTGTTATTTTTCCAATGAGCTTGACATTCACCGTACTAAAACAGAAAATGCAGATGCCCTTTACGAAAAGCATGC
>JAPSHL010000141.1 GCA_031179905.1 Bacillus sp. (in: firmicutes)
GTTTGGTGCAGTATATTGGCCGGCAAGCCAAGCGATGATTGCGGATGTGGTGGGGGAGAAGGATCGCAGTGATGTATTTGCCATTTTTTATACATCGACTAATATTGCTGTTGTAATTGGCCCGATTATTGGCGGCATCTTTTTTGCCGATCACCGATTTGCTTTACTGCTAATGGCCGGGGTGCTTAATATTTTTCTTGGCATTGTTCTCCATTATATGATTACAGAAACTGCTCCTGATTCCAAATTGGAGGAGACCGGGCATGATGAAAAATGGTTTTCTGTGCTCGGCAATCAGCTCAAAGATTACAAGGTGATAATGAATGACCGAATTTTTCTGCTGTTCATCATTGCAGGAGTGCTTGTAGGACAAACCTTCATGCAATTGGATCTCCTCTTTCCGGTTTATATAAATGAAGTAGTGACAGATCAGCCTTTGTTTAAATTCGGTAATTGGTCTTTTGTGGTTGAAAGCACACAGGCATTCGGTCTTGTGCTCGCGGAAAATGGTTTGCTCGTTGCTATCTTTACAATTGCAGTTACAAGATGGATGAGCAATTACAAAGAACGGAATGTTTTCATCATATCTTCGTTCATTTATGCAGTTTCTGTTCTATTGTTTAGCCAAACATCATGGATATGGGGGCTCCTGTTAGCCATGCTAGTGTTTACGCTGGCTGAGTTGATGACGGCGGGAATACAGCAAGGATTCATTTCCGAACTTGCACCTGCTGACAAACGGGGCAAGTATTTTGCTGCTGCAAGTCTAAGGTATACCTTTTCGAAAATGATTGCACCACTTTCCATTCCGATGAGTGCATGGGTTGGCTATACGTGGACTTTTATCACTATCAGCGTGTTAGCTGTTTTAAGCGGCTTGATTTATTACAGATTGTTTGTTAAATTTGAACAAAAGAAACTTAGAAGCAGCTCCTAATTTAGGAGCTGCTTTTCTATGCTTCTTTTTGAGCGATGATAAGTTCAATATTGTTTTCTTTCGCGAATGCTTGATAGTCTTTCGGAGGCTCAGCTCCAGTAATTAAAAAGTCTATATCATGAAGTGTGCAATATGTCATTAATGCATATTTATCAAACTTATGATGATCAACAAGCAAGTAAACCTCAGCACTTCTCTCGACGACATTCTTTTTAATCTCGCTTTCTAATGGAGAGGAATTTGTGACACCATTAGAAATGGAAATGCCTGTTGAAGCCATAAAAGCCTTGTTGATGTTATAGGATTTGATAACATCTGTACTTTGGATGCTTGCGAAAGATTTTGTTTTTCTTTCTAAAACACCGCCAAATGTTATAATATGAAGATTTTCATATGGCAATGCTTTAATGATGAAATCTAAATTATTCGTAATAATAGAAAGCTGTTTTGTTTTGAGGAACTCCAGCATTTCCAATGTGGTTGTCCCTGAATCGATGAAAATAATATCACCATCTTGGACAAATTCAGCTGCATTCTTCCCAATCAGCATTTTCTCGTCCTTGTTACGTATTTGGCGATCATTAAAAGAAACGAGTGTCGCATGATTAACGGCAACACCGCCATACACTTTTTTTAGCTCGCCTTCTTCTACTAGCTCCTGTATGTCCCTGCGAATCGTATTTTTGGAGACATTAAAAACCTCAACCAGTTCATCTAAGGAAACAGTTTCATGTTCAAACACATAATCCTGAATTTCCTTAATCCGTTTGTTTTTCAGCATTATTCTAGCCACCTTTTATTATTCCGCTATCTCTTATTTGTGTCTGTTTATCGTCAAAGCTGTCCCAAAACTTCTAATTACAATATTAATTCTGCAATCGCTGTAAAAATTGGATGTTTAGACATAGAATTTTCATTTATCTAAGATAAATTATACCAAAAAATAACCAAGAGTTCACCATAAAAATAGAAAATTTATTGTTCTTAACGAGTATATATAGGGAAGGATGTTAGTGTTGCTTAAAGAGGATGATATATTGATATAAAAAAGCCAAGCTGAGTAATTTCACAGCCTGGCTTTTAGGTCTACTTGAATTTTATATTAGTTTTCTGCGAGTTTAGCAGATGATTTCTGTTGAACTTTGTTTGAATTACTTTGGATATCTTCAGCAGGTGTTGCTCGTTTCATAAAGAATGACAGGATTAAAGCCACTAGAACAACGCCGACTGAGATTAGGAACGCGTCATTAATTCCTTCCATCATCGCTTTCATTCCAAGCTGCTCTTTAGCTGCGGCAAGTGTTGCTGCATCTGGCTGTACTGAGCTGTTTGACATAGTTTTCATTGCATCTTCCGCTAGTTCAGTAGCATGTGTTGTTGTGCGGTTGGACATGATTGTAATCATTAATGCAGAACCAATTGCACCAGATACTTGCTGCAATGTATTGTTCATCGCTGTACCGTGGGGATTCAAGCGTCCCGGCACTTGGTTCAGACCATTAGTCATTACAGGCATCATAACCATGGACATACCGAACATACGGAATGAATAGATGATAATCAGTGTTGTATAAGATGTGTCCATCGTCAATTTGCTGAACATATATGTTGTGATGGCTGTAATAGCCAACCCGGTTACAGCTAAAATACGAGCACCATATTTATCGAAAAGTTTACCAGTTATTGGCGACATAATCCCCATAATGATTGCGCCAGGCAAAAGTAGGAGTCCTGAATCTAATGGAGAAATTCCTCTAACTGTCTGGATGTACATAGGCATTAACAACATGGCAGAAAACATTGCAATATTAACCACAATGGATATTCCAGCTGACAATGCGAATAGTGGATATTTGAAGATCCTGAATTCAAGCATTGGGTTTGGAATTTTAAGCTGTCTTACTATAAACAGAATTAAGCTTACGAAACCAATAATTAAAGTTCCATACACGTAAGGGCTGTCCCAGCCTTTGCTTCCTGCAGTACTGAACCCATACAGCAGACCGCCAAAGCCTAACGTGGAAAGAATGACAGAAAGTGCATCAATAGCAATGTCTACTTTTTCCTTTTTATCCTTTAATTTCGCAATTGCAAATATCAAAACAAAAATGGCAATTGGTGCGATAATGCGGAAAAGAACTTGCCAGTCGAAATGCTCTACAATATAACCAGAAAGTGTTGGACCAATTGCTGGTGCGAAAATCATTACTAAGCCGAATACGCCCATTGCACTTCCTCGTTTTTCAACAGGAAAGCTTGTCAGCAGGAAGTTCATCAGTACTGGCATCATAATTGCAGATCCAGAAGCTTGGACCATTCGTGCAGCTAAAAGGACCGGAAATGAACCAGAGAAGCCGGCAACGATTGTTCCAATTGTAAACAATGACATCGCTGTGATGAAAAGCCGTCTGATGGAGTACCTTTGAATTAGAAAGGCGGTTGTCGGAATCATAATTCCGTTTACGAGCATATAGCCTGTAACGAGCCATTGACCGACAGAAGCATCAATATCGAAGTCCTTATTAATAGAAGGCAATGCTATATTTAATAATGTTGAGTTTAAGATAGCAACAAAAGCCCCGGCCATTAAAATGGCGATAATGCCATAGGGTGGCTTTTTCGTTTGATGTGTTGCTGTGTTGTTCATGAAATTTTTTCCTCCTTATGAACCTATAGTTCATTTTTTATACAATTGTTCTAGGCTTAAATAATAATATACTGGTAGTATAAATTTTGCAATGAAAAATGTTTAGGTTTACTAAAAAATTAATTTCACAGGATTTTTTTACCTGTAAGACATTATTGGAAGTGCTATATGATAACGTTTTCTTTGCTAATTTCTTGAATTTATTTACTGGATAGGTTAGTATGTTTTTTGAACTGCCAGTATAATTTCCCTAAGGTGATGAATATGAATAATCGGAAAAAGCATGTGTTGAAAAAAGCTCATGAGCTTTTTATTGAAAAAGGATTCCAAGCAACATCGATTCAGGAAATATTGGAAAGTAGCGGAATATCAAAAGGAACATTTTATAATTATTTTGCAAGTAAGAATGAACTTTTGATCTCCATTTTCAAGGATATATACAGTGAGCTTGGTGAGAAGCGCAAGCAACTTATGATTGGTCAGGACAAAGCTTCTTTGGCCATTTTCATCCAGCAGATTGAGTTGTTAATCAATACAAATAATCAGTATAAGATTATTTCCCTTTTTGAAGAGATTTTATTTACGAATGACCCTGAGCTGAAGCAATTCTTGAACCGACGACGAATTCAGGAGATAAACTGGCTGTATAAGCGTCTGATGGACATTTGCGGTATTGATAAAAAACCGTATTTGCTTGATTGTGCAGTCATGCTGACTGGAAACCTTCATAATATGATCTTTTTTTATTCTTTGGATCAACAGCGTCAAATAGATGTGCATAAAATTGTACAGTACAGTGTTAATAGAATAATAGCGATGACAGAGGATGTTGCGAAAACAGGCGAACGGGTGCTGGCTCCTGAATTGCTGTTGAAATGGCTGTCAAACAGTGCAGAAAACGACAGGCATACTGACAGTAAAAATATTATCTGCATGATTGAGTCTTTAAAGCTGATGATTAGAAACAGTGTGCATAATGTGGAAGACCAAAAAAAATATGAGGAATTGCTTGAATTTGTTGAAGAAGAGCTTGCTGAGCCAGAAAATCGCCGCAAGCATCTAGTCAATATAGCAATTTTAGAGTTAAAAGCCTCGATAAGCGACAGTGAATGCCAGAAAGCGATTTGTTTATTGGAAGATAAAGTGCAGACAATGGAATAAGCAATGAAGTGGCCTGAAATCCGCAAATCGAGATTTTGGGCTTTTTTTTATAAGAATTAACAATAGATAATAAATATGCTGATTAGATTTTAGCTGATTAGGGAAATTTAAACTATATAAATAGAAAGTAGGCTTGATTTAAAGTGGAGTTTTTTTTAGCAATTCTTCCTGCTCTGTTTTGGGGCAGCATTGTATTAATAAATGTAAAAATAGGAGGCGGGGCATATAGTCAAACTTTAGGAACAACAATTGGTGCACTTCTTTTCTCCGTCGTTGTGTATTTGATTGCTAAACCGGAACTCTCTCTTCTTATACTTGTTGTCGGTATATGCTCAGGGATTTTTTGGGCAGTAGGACAAAGCAATCAATTTAAATCAATTGAATACATTGGGGTCTCAAAGACAATGCCGATTTCAACTGGTTTGCAGATT
The DNA here is from genome assembly GCA_031179905.1 of Bacillus sp. (in: firmicutes). Classification (GTDB taxonomy): domain Bacteria; phylum Bacillota; class Bacilli; order Bacillales; family Cytobacillaceae; genus Niallia. The sequence goes on from JAPSHL010000141.1 coordinate 5,177, forward strand.
GTATCCACAACACTGTTTGGTGTCCTCGTTTTTCGTGAGTGGACAACTGCTACTACCATTATACTTGGCATCATTGCAATCCTTTGTATATTAGCAGGGATTATCTTAACAACATATGATCAGAAGAGAAGTGCAGATGAGTCTGCGAAATTGAAAAAAGGGACTGTTACCTTACTTATATCTACATTAGGGTATTTAGGATATGTTGTAATCGCAAGACTATTTTCTGTTGATGGCTGGTCAGCTCTTTTCCCTCAGTCGATTGGAATGGTGATTGGTGGACTAGTTATTACATATAAACATAAGCCGTTCAATCTTTATGCATTAAAGAATATTCTGCCTGGTTTATTTTGGGCAGCTGGAAATATGTTTTTGTTTATTTCGCAGCCAAAGGTCGGCGTGGCAATCAGCTATTCTTTATCCCAGACAGGCGTAGTTATTTCTACCCTTGGCGGAATCTTCTTACTAGGTGAAAAGAAAACAAAGCGCCAGCTTACCTTTGTTGCGATAGGGATTATCCTCATTATTGCTGGGGTCATCTGTTTAGGCATTGCGAAAGAATAGAAGGAGGAACTTTCAATGTATACCGACTTAAAAGGTAAAGTGGTGGCAATTACAGGAGCGTCGACTGGATTAGGCCGTGCGATGGCAATAAGGTTCGGCCAGGAAGGGGCTAATGTGGTCATCAATTATTTCGAAGATGAAAAAGAGGCATTAGCTGTAAAAAAAGAAGTGGATGATGCAGGGGGACAAGGTGCCATTGTTCAAGGGGATGTAACGAAAGAGCAGGATGTTATCAATCTTGTTCAAACTGCGGTACAGCAATTTGGACAGTTAGACATTATGATCAATAATGCAGGAATTGAGAATCCGGTGCCTTCCCATGAGATGACATTGGAAAATTGGGAAAAGGTTATCAGCACTAATTTGACTGGTGCGTTTCTTGGCAGCAGGGAAGCGATAAAGTATTTTGTAGAGCACAATGTGAAAGGAAATGTAATCAATATGTCCAGCGTCCATGAAATGATTCCATGGCCGACATTTGTTCATTATGCAGCAAGTAAAGGCGGGGTGAAGCTTATGACAGAAACACTTGCCCTTGAGTATGCGCCGAAAGGAATACGGGTAAATAATATCGGTCCAGGTGCAATTAATACTCCGATTAATGCAGAAAAGTTTGCAGACCCTGCCAAGCGGAAAGACGTTGAAAGTATGATTCCACTAGGCTATATTGGAAAGCCAGAACAAATCGCTGCCGTTGCTGCTTGGCTTGCATCAGATGAGTCCAGCTATGTGACAGGGATAACTCTATTTGCAGACGGCGGTATGACAAAATATCCGGCTTTCCAGGCTGGAAGAGGGTAATCTAGCCCAACAGGCAACACCTGATATCCTCTGCAATTGACCGCTAAACTCCCTCTTGGTAGAATGGGAGTTGATATCTATAAGAAAGAATTCGGGTTTTGTTATAAGGATATAGGTGGAGATATAATGATTGAGGCAGATTCATATACCGAAAGCTGGCTGGCATTATCAGGCTTGCAAGAGGCAATAGCGACTGAGCTTGAACATGCCCTGCAGCTTCAGCACAAGCTTTCACTGAGGGAGTTTTATGTGCTCCTAAATTTGTCAAAAGCACCAGAGCATAAACTTAGACTCCAACAGCTTCAGGAGATGGTGGGCTTGAGCCAAAGCGCCTTGTCAAGGCTTGTGACAAGACTTGAAGCAAAGGAATACGGAGCCCTGCAACGACATCTGTGCACAGATGACCGGAGAGGAATCTATACTGCCTTAACAGAGTATGGGGAAGAGAAGTTTGTAAAAGCAAATGAGACTTTTTCCAAAACTTTGGCAGCCATATTGGAAAAGCCAGAAACAAAAAATGACCTTAATGCCATATTGCAGATGATGATTGGAAAAAGAGTAAAAGCTGACTAAAAAATGTCAGTTTTTACTCTTTTTTTATTTGGATGTAACTTTTTCCATCTATCTTTCGCCATATAAGAAGACGGACTTAGGGGAGGTTTTTTGTTTGCGAATGTCAAAGAAATTGCTGCTGCTTTTTTTCTTTTTGCTGCTGATGGGCTGCTCAAACACTCAGCCTGCAATAAATGAACCACCTAGCCTTTTTATTGTAATTGACGGTGTTCGGCACGATACGAAGCTGGGCAGCTACTGCTGGTCAAATGGCGGAAGCAGTGTTTGTGCAGATACAGCTGGACCACTGGACCTACTTGAGGATGAAACACCGATAAAGGTCAGTGCCAATCAGTGTATAAAATTTGAAATTGATTATGAAGCTCCTACCAAAATAAGTGTAAATCAAATACGACATGGAAATAAAGAAGCTGCAGTCGATATTTCTAATGGCCAAATGATCGCTCCGCGAAATGAGGGCATCTATTACTTTGCTTACTCTGCTTTATGGACGGATGAGGATATTCCCAATGGGGATGCACTATATGCTTTCGCAATTGAAGTCGAATAGTTTTGGAAGGTATCGGGTACATTATATGTGGAAAAAGGAAGTGTTTTTTCAAGTTATTATATTTGACCATCTGTAACAAGAATGATAATTTATATGCATGAGCATGCATTTCATATGAAAGAAGGAATAATACGATGGATCATTTATTTTCACCATACTCTTACAAAAGCTTAGAGCTAAAAAACAGAGTTGTTATGCCGCCAATGTGCCAATATTCTGTGACGAATAAAGATGGGATTGCAACTGATTGGCATTATGTCCATTATGTAAGCAGAGCTATCGGCGGTGCGAGTTTAATCATCATTGAGATGACAGATGTTGAACCAGATGGCAGAATTACTGATTACGATTTAGGATTGTGGTCTGATGAGCAAATTGCACCACTTGCACGCATCATAGATGCATGTCATCAACACGGCGCAAAAGTGGGCATTCAAATTGCCCATGCAGGACGCAAAGCAGAGGACGCAGAACTTCCAGTCGCTCCATCGGCAATTCCATTTGACGAAAATTCAAAAACACCTAGAGAACTTTCAACAGAAGAAGTAAAAGGAATGGTAGAGAAATTCCGTGCAGCAGTGGAACGTGCTGTAAAAGCTGGAGTTGACACAATTGAGCTTCACGGTGCTCACGGCTACTTAATCCACCAATTCCAATCAAAACTTACTAATAAACGAGAAGATGAATATGGCCAAGAGCGTACGAAATTTGGTGTTGAAGTTATCCAAGCAGCGAAGAGCGCTATGCCTGAAGATATGCCTTTAATTCTGCGTATTTCTGCGAAAGAATATGTAGAAGGAGGCTATGATGTAGACGAAAGCATCGAGTTCTCAAAAGCATATGTTGAGGCAGGAGTCGATATATTCCATATAAGTGCAGGCGGAGAAGGTCCAATTGCTGCAGCAGGTAAACCTGGCACTCATGTTGCTTACCAAGTACCGCTGGCGCGAGCATTTAAACAAGCATTTAATATTCCGGTTATTGCTGTAGGCAGATTGGATGAAGCATCACTTGCTAATTCAGTGATTGGCAATGAAGATGCAGACCTTGTTGCAGTAGGAAGAGCGATGTTAAGAAATCCATACTGGACGCTAGAGGCAGCTGCCCAACTAAGAAAGGAAACAACTATTCCACAACAATATGTAGCTGGTTTCCCAAGATAATCTTTTTCAAAAAGGTGCATAGCAATGAAGCGCACCCCAATTGTTAGACTCAGGTTTAAACAATTGGAGGTGCCTTTTTTATTTGCAGAAAGAGGATACGTATAATGTTTATAGAATAATATAGTTGCACTAATACATATTCACAAGTGGAGGGAATTCTATTGAAAAAAGCACTTGTAATCGGAGGAACAAGATTCTTTGGAGTGCATCTTGTAAAGGCATTATTAGGACAAGGTGTAAATGTAACCGTTGCGACTAGGGGGAAGGCGGAAGATACCTTTGGGAGCGACGTTGAGCGAATATCATTTGACCGCTCAGATCTAACAAGCTTTAAGGAAGCATTCAATGATACAAAATGGGACGCTGTTTATGATCAAATTTGTTATTCCTCTCAAGATGCACTTAA
>JAPSHL010000142.1 GCA_031179905.1 Bacillus sp. (in: firmicutes)
TGCTGTCTTTTTCGATGATAGGAGCAGCAGCATCATAAAAGTATAGATAATCTTCCCCTGTAAGCTCCTTTAAGCTTTCTGAAAGTGCTGCACTTGTTAGTGGGCCTGTCGCAATAACAGTTACCCCATCTGGAATAGATGTGACTTCTTCATTTATGACCGTTACGTTCGGGTGGTTTTTCACCATTTCTGTAACTCTACCTGCAAATTCATGTCTGTCAACAGCAAGTGCTCCGCCTGCTGGCACTGCACAAAGATCCGCCGACTCAATAATAACAGAATCTAATCGTCTCATTTCTTCTTTAAGAACGCCGACTGCATTGGTTAGCGCGTTTCCACGTAATGAGTTGCTGCATACTAGCTCTGCAAATTTATCTGTATGGTGGGCAGGAGTCTGCTTGACAGGTCTCATCTCGTATAAGTTTACTTTGATTCCTCTTTTGGCAATTTGCCAGGCTGCCTCACTGCCAGCTAGTCCGGCACCGATGACGTTAACTATTTTTTGTGTATCTTGCATTGTAAATCCTCCAAATTTTTAAATATCTATATGTTTTTGTGGTCGTAAGCATTTTTATCATGCATATGTATGCTTATTCCTATCCGCTTCATTAGAAATGATTAAGAAAGATTCAAAGCTCTATACAGTTTTAGCTTAAAATTATATCCTTAAGCATTTTACACTACGTTTGCCAAGTTGAAAAGTTTCAACTATCGCTCTTTTGTTTAGGAAACCCTCACAGACAGTTATTCAAAAACACACGGAAAGAGTGAGCATTGATCGCTCACTCTTTTTTTTTAGCTTTGAGGCTCTTCCTTATAGTCACATTCCACACATTGGACCTGGACACCTTTTTTAAGCTTTTTCTCTACAAGCATATTATCACATTTTGGACACGGGCGCTGTAATGGTTTATCCCATGAAATAAAATCACACTCTGGAAAACGGTCACAGCCATAGAAAATTCGGCGTTTTTTGCTTTTTCTTTCTATGATATTTCCTTCGCGGCATTTCGGACATTTCACACCGATTTCCTTAACGATTGCCTTCGTATTACGGCAATCTGGAAAATTGCTGCATGCCATAAACTTGCCATATCTGCCCATTTTGTACACCATCGGACTGCCGCACTCTTCACAGTCTTCACCTGCAGGCTCATCCTTTATTTCGACAGATTGCATTTCTTTTTCAGCTTTTTCGAGATTTTGTTCGAAAACTTTATAAAAACTATCAATTACCTTAACCCAATTGATTTGGCCAGCCTCGATATTATCAAGGTTCTGCTCCATATGTGCTGTAAAATCGACGTCAAGGATCTCCGGGAAGAACTCAAGAATCAGTTCCAGAACGATTTCTCCAAGTTCTGTCGGTATAAACCTTTTGTTATCAAGCGCCACATAACCCCGTTTTTGAATAGTGTCCAACGTTGGAGCAAATGTGGATGGACGACCAATTCCGAGCTCTTCTAATGTTTTAACGAGCCTTGCTTCTGTATACCTTGGCGGTGGCTGTGTGAAGTGCTGCTTCGGATTGATGTCCTTATTGATTACCTCATCCCCCTCTTTCAAATCAGGGAGCTGTTTGTTTTGCTCTTCAACCGCATCGTCCGACCCTTCCACATAAACCTTCATAAATCCAGGGAACTTAATCTTGGATCCTGTCGCACGAAACATAACGTCCCCATTGCGGAGGTCTACGCTCATTGTATCCATCACTGCCGGAGCCATTTGGCTTGCAATGAATCTTTCCCAAATAAGCTTATACAAGCGAAGCTGATCTCTGGAAAGATGCTCTTTCAGTGAGTTAGGCTCTTTAAATGTACTTGTAGGCCTTACTGCTTCGTGGGCATCTTGAGCGTTTGTATTTTTCTTTTCTTTGCGGTTTTCCTCTTTCGTATACTCTTTGCCGTAGTTGGCAGTAATATATTCGTGTGCTTCTTTTTGGGCCACTTCAGAAATACGGGTTGAGTCTGTTCTCATATAGGTAATTAAACCGACTGTCCCTTCTTTTTTGCCCAAATCAATTCCTTCATAAAGCTGCTGGGCAAGCATCATTGTCTTTTTTGCTCTGAAATTGAGCTTTCGTGCAGCTTCCTGCTGAAGTGATGAAGTTGTGAAAGGAACCGCTGGATTTCGCCTGCGTTCCTTCTTTGTTACCTTCTCTACCATAAATTTGTTGCCATTAAGCTGTTTTTTAATATTTTCAACATCTGCTTCAGAATGCAGATCCATTTTTTTATTATTCACACCGTAAAAAGCTGCTTCAAAGCTTGTTTTACCTTTTGCAAAGTCCGCTTCAATCGTCCAATATTCTTCTGGCACAAACGCTTTTATTTCATGCTCCCTGTCAATGATTAACCGAACTGCGACAGATTGGACCCTTCCTGCACTAAGCCCTTTTTTGACCTTTTTCCATAACAGCGGACTGATATTATAGCCTACTAACCGATCAAGAACCCGTCTCGCTTGCTGAGAATCGACTAAATCCATATTAATTGGACGGGGGTGTTTAAATGATTCTTTAATGGCGTCTTTTGTAATTTCATTAAATACGACACGGCAATCCGATTCTACATCGACCTGCAGACTGTTGGCTAAATGCCAGGCAATTGCTTCCCCTTCTCTATCGGGGTCGGCTGCAAGATAAATCTTTTTTGCCTTTTTTGCTGCTGTCTTCAATTCTTTTAAGACAGGGCCTTTACCGCGAATCGTTATATACTTCGGTTCGTATTCTTTTTCTGTATCAACACCCATTTGACTCCTTGGCAAATCTCTTATATGTCCCATTGATGCTTTTACTTTGTATTTTTTTCCTAAATAACGTTCAATCGTTTTTGCCTTTGCAGGCGACTCTACGATTACAAGAAACTCTGACATCCAACGTCCTCCTTAGAGGGATAATAAATATTCACTATTATTGTATACTATGTTCTCTTTTGTCAAACATTACGAAAAAGTAAACGGTTACACAGTTATTATATGAATGAAAACCCTTTGAAATTTTAAAGTTATATCTGAAGCAAACAGTATAACAGAATCAAAAAAATAGCAATACTTTTTTAAAAATTTATGAAAATAAATGAAAAACATTTTTTTCCTTTCCTAGCAATTTCATGAATAAAATTCCCACTCTTCTATTATATCGCTCGCACTTGATACTGGTTTTGCGCCCTGCTTAATCAAGTCATTCGCACCATAAGAGTTTGGACTGAATATGCTGCCAGGAACGGCAAATACATCCCTTCCTTCTTGCAAGGCAAGATTCGCAGTAATTAATGAGCCGCTTTTTCTTTTTGCCTCGACAACGAGCGTCCCTCTTGAAATGCCGCTTATAATACGGTTGCGCATTGGAAAATGCCATTTTAACGGTTTCGTATCTGGAGGATATTCAGACAAAAGTAGATGGGATTCTTTAATTGTTTCTGCAAGTAATAAATTCTCCTTTGGATAAATGTGGTTAAATCCACCGGCAATGATTGCAATTGTTTTGCCATTATGTTCGTCTGCAGTCATATGAGCTATAGTATCAACGCCTTTTGCAAGACCGCTGACAATCACTACTCGCTCTTCAACAAGCTCCTTCATTATTGCTTTAATTACTTCTTTGCTGTAAACTGTCGCATTGCGGGAGCCTACAACTGCCAATTTTCGTTGCTTCTGTAAAAGGGAAAGATCTCCTTTTGCGTAAAGAACCCATGGCGGCTGGTATATTTCTTTTAACATACTTGGATAAATAGAATCAAAAAAAGTGATGATTTGTATACCTAATTTGGAGTATTGTTTGATATTTTCATGGATTTGGTGTGAATGAAAGTCTGCAATTGTTTCTGTTGCTTGAGGAATTTTATTTTTAGAGGGGCAGTTGTTGAGAGAGTATAGGCCAGGATCTGTTTTAAGAAGAGTATATATCCTTTTCCAGGACATATTACCGCAATGATGAAGCCGTATCAGTCTTTCTCTGAAATTATGTGGCAATTAAACTCAAATCCTTTCTCTTTATTTATTTTGTGCAAAGAATAAATAGTACAACTCTTGACTAGTTATATTATAATCAATTCTTGCTAAAGTTTCCAAAGATTTGCTATATAATAGAAGAAACACGTCGAATTTATAGGCAACACAAAAAGACTAGCCAACTTCATGGAGCATAAGAGGCTAGTCTTTTGTTAGTTATCAGACTCTGCTTTCTTCAACCTTATGAGTTTTACATTTGTCAAAAAGATCGCTCTCTTTTAGAACTTCAATCAATGTTGCACCCATTTCAGCAGGAGTAGGGGCTACTTTTATGCCGCATTCGTTTAATGTCTTAATTTTTTCATCAGCAGTTCCTTTACCTCCTGAAATGATGGCACCTGCATGACCCATTCTTTTTCCTGGAGGAGCTGTTCTGCCACCGATAAACCCGACTACAGGCTTTGTCATATTTGCTTTTACCCATTCGGCCGCTTCTTCTTCTGCTGTTCCGCCTATTTCACCGATCATAATAACAGCATAAGTGTCTTCATCCTCATTAAATTTCTTCAGTACATCGATGAAATCCGTACCATTAACCGGATCTCCACCGATTCCTACCGCTGTAGACTGGCCTATTCCTGCCTGTGTGAGCTGATGGACAGCTTCATATGTTAAAGTACCAGAACGTGAAACTACGCCTACATGGCCCTTTGTATGGATATAGCCAGGCATGATTCCGATCTTGCACTCTTCAGGTGTAATGACTCCAGGACAGTTTGGTCCTACCAATCTCGTCTTTTTACCTTCCATATAACGCTTAACCTTTACCATATCAAGAACCGGAATATGCTCTGTAATACAAATTGTCAAGTCAAGCTCCGCATCAACAGCTTCCATGATGGCATCTGCTGCAAACGGTGCAGGCACATAATTGACAGATACTGTAGCACCAGTTGCTTCAACCGCTTCTTTCATCGTGTTAAAAACCGGCACTCCCTCTACATTTGATCCGCCTTTCCCTGGTGTTACCCCTGCAACAATTTTTGTGCCATATTCGAGCATTTGCTTCGTATGAAAAAGAGCCGTTGCTCCTGTAATACCTTGAACAATGACTTTCGTCTCTTTATTGATGAATATGCTCATTGATTTCTCCCCCTTTTTGTACATATGACACGATTTTTTCTGCACCATCCGCCATAGAGCTTGCAGAAATAATATTGATGCCTGATTCATTCAGGATTTTTTGACCAAGCTCTACATTTGTTCCCTCAAGCCGTACAACAAGCGGCACCTGCAGACTCACTTGTCTCGCTGCCTCGACAATTCCCTCTGCGATGACATCACATTTCATAATTCCGCCAAATATATTAACAAAAATACCTTTTACGTTTTCATCAGATAAAATTATTTTGAAGGCTTCTGTAACTTTTTCGGCTGTTGCACCGCCGCCCACATCAAGGAAGTTGGCAGGCTCGCCGCCGTAGTGTTTAACAATATCCATTGTGGCCATTGCAAGACCAGCACCATTTACCATGCAGCCGATATTTCCATTTAAGGAAATATAGCTCAAGTCAAATTTTGAAGCTTCAAGTTCCTTCTCATCCTCTTCGTCCAAATCACGGTATGCGAGAATATCCTTATGTCTGTACAAGGCATTGGAATCGAAGTTCAGCTTTGCATCGAGTGCCATTATATCTCCCTCTTCTGTTAGAACAAGAGGATTGATTTCGGCAATTGAGCAATCCTTTTCGCAAAATACGCGATAAAGGCCTGTCATAAAAGCAACCGCTTTATTCACTTGAGGACCAGGGATATTGATTGCAAATGCAACTCTTCTTGCCTGGAAGGGAGTAAGACCTGTTAACGGGTCAATGACTTCCTTGATGATTTTTTCCGGCTGTGTTGCTGCAATTTCCTCAATCTCCGTTCCTCCCTCTTCTGATGCCATTAGGACAATGCGGGAAGTAGAGCGGTCGACCACGAAACCGATATAATATTCCTTCTTAATGCGACAGCCTTCTTCAATCAGCAAACGCTTAACAACTTTTCCTTCTGGACCAGTCTGATGCGTAACAAGTGTGCTTCCTAAAATCTGTTCAGCATATTGCTTCACTTCATCGAGAGATTTAGCTACCTTGACTCCGCCAGCTTTTCCTCTTCCTCCAGCATGAATCTGCGCCTTAACAACCCATACATCACTGTTTAAATGCTCAGCAGCAAACAGGGCCTCTTCCACGGTAAATGCAACACTTCCTTTAGGGACAGCTACACCATTTAATGCTAGAATTTCTTTCCCTTGATATTCGTGAATATTCATTCTCCCACACCCCTTTAGCTAAAATTACTTTTCGCTTTTTGCCAGTTCATTAGTGCATACTCTTACTTATGTACGAGGACGAAAAAAAATGGCTTTTTTCCTTCTCTACAAAAAAATATTTTTTCCAATTTAAAAGGACCCCTTCCTTTTAATAGTATCTTAAGCACTGTCTTAATATTCTTTATTAATACAATACTATCTTACTTTTCGGAAAAAACACTCTATTGTTCACGCTTTCATTTTATAAAAAAGCAGCTCTTTTGTCTATCAAAAAGGCTCTATTTTCCAATAAAAAAATAATCCCCTTATTTTAGGGGACTATTTCACTAGATTTCCTTGTTCATACCATATGTTTTATCCAGTTTATAAATGAAGGCAAATACCTCTGCGACTGCTTGGTATAAATCTTCAGGTACTTGTTCCTGGATATTAAGCTTTCCCAACAGCTCTACAAGCGAGGGATCTTCTTGAATTGGCACTCCGCTTTCTTTCGCCTTTTCAATGATATTATCGGCAATTAGACCACTGCCCTTGGCAGCAATGATTGGAGCTGTATGCTGGTTCTCTTTATAACTTAAAGCTACAGCGTGCCTGCGCAGGTTATCCTTTTCTTTCATATCTTGTAATCTACCCCCTTGTAATAGGCAGAATTATTTCGTTTTGTGTTTATATCTATTTTATTTTTCTTGTCTTCTTGGAAGGATTTAAAATCTAATGATGACAGACTGTATTGGACTTCATTCAACTTTATCCGCAAGCTTGCCAGCATGCCTTTCATAAGCGGCTCTATCTCTCTGTTTTCATTAAAGACCGTTATATTAACAATCCTCTTCTGAACTTGCATATCAATGGCCGTTTCTTTTAAATAAGCTAAATCAAGGTAAAAAAGGATGCGGCAATAATCAGAGTCTATTTTACCGTCTTTTGTTTTCCTCCCGCTGTATTGCAAAGTTGCATCCATGGAATGATGCTGAAAATGGAGCGGAAATTGAAGCATCAGCTGCGTAATCGGTCCTGATTCCTGACTTAACAGCTGCAAACCTGTTATTTTGTCAGTGAGTGCATTCGCCAATTCCTTCACAGGAACAGGAGCATCCTGTTTTAAGAGCTCAAGTAAAAGTGGTTTAAGCTGGTTCCATTGAGCTCCTTTACTGTCCGTATTTGACAGCAGCTCATTTTCATAGGAATACCCGATTGTATGCAACAGTTTTTGCAAATGCTCTTTTATTTCTCCACCGTCCGGCAAATCAATATTTTTGCCTGTCTCCAGCAGCTTTAAAGCCTCTTCAAGCTTTGGAAGTGTGTAATGATTGGTAGTTAGTTCATTCAGTAATTTACCTGCGAGACTATTCATCGTATTACCGTCTCTAGTCGCCATTAAGCTTAAAAATACCTTTTCCGTAAAGGGAAGATTTCTCTGTACCATTTCCTTGATAGTTTCAATTGCTTTCGGGCTGTCTTTTGCTGATTCCATCCATTGTCCTGCAAGAAGAAGCATCTCTTTATTAAGCGGTATTTTCTCACTCAGCAATTGGGTCATTAAGTTTTTCATATCATTTGTACGAGGCAAGGACCATTGCTCAAGAAGGGAATCTGCCCCCATGTCTAGGCTAACTGAATTTGCTGGTGATAATACTTTTAAAGCAAGCTTCCCTTCACCACCGTCTTGAACTTGAAACCAATAGTTCTTGTCTGTATGCAGGGGCGTTGACAGCTCCGCAAGCAACCTTTGACTGCCTGCCTGTACTTCTGCCATATTGTTGGGAAAATGCTTGTTTACATGACCCATTATTATTTGTCCTTGGCGAAGCTCCAGCAGCTTTGGGCTGGTTACTCTTTCCAGACCTGGTTGAATAGCTTGTCCAATACGTATGTCATTCATTTACATGCTCCTATTCTCCTCTGCCATTTCCTTGATTGGCGAAAAGCTTTTGCGATGATGAATTGTATATCCTTCCCTGTCCAATGCAAGCAGATGCTCTTTTGTGCCATATCCCATATTGCTAGCGAAACAGTATGCCGGAAACTCTTTATCCAGCTCTCTCATCATCTCATCTCTCGTGACCTTCGCAATTATGCTTGCAGCTGCAATTGATACACTTTTACTATCTCCTTTTACGATTGATTTGCTCGGATATGGAACTTCAAGCTTCATTGCATCAATCAATAGGAAATCTGGCTGCTTATCCAGGTTTTGAACTGCGGCTAGCATCCCTTTTTTAGTTGCTTCAAATATGTTAATGCGGTCAATTTCTGCAGGATCAATGATGCCTACTCCTATTGATACCGCCTCTTTTTGGATAATCTCGAAAAATTGCTCTCTTTTTACTTCAGACAGTTTTTTCGAATCATCTATTCCAGGCAAATAAAAATTTTCTGGAAGTATGACAGCTGCTGTCACAACGGGACCTGCTAATGGACCTCTTCCTACTTCATCAATACCTGCAATATATGTATACCCTTGTTTTCTTATTTCTTTCTCATATGTGCACATCTCTAAAAAATGGGTATGAAGCTGCAATTCTTTTTCTTTTTGCTTTTCCCATGCAGTTATCATCTTCTGCACGCCAACTCTATTGTCTTCCTTAATTGTCTCCCAGTAGGGGTCGTTTTTGTCTGTTATATTATCTAATATATCTTTTATTTCTTTTAATGTTGCATTTGCCACTGCAGAAACTTCCCTTCTTTCTCTTTATATCGTCCCTAAGTTAGGAAGATTTAAGAGTTTGCTATGTATATGTGTTAAAATCAAAAAAGAGAAGTGCCCAAAATTAATGGTCAATTCTCTTTTTTTCAAGGCAAGGTTTGCCTTTTCTATTAACTGTCGCCTTCGTCTACCTCAATGAAATCACTTGCTCTTTCGAATGTAAGCCTTCCGAATTTTTCGCCTCTGATTTCCCTGATGACCAGTTCTGTTACTTTATCGTAATCGACAACAGCTCCTCC
>JAPSHL010000143.1 GCA_031179905.1 Bacillus sp. (in: firmicutes)
TTAAAGTTTTTCTCTCCTTTATTGATAAAAAAAATTGACCCTCAAGGAGGGTTTTTTTTTATCTTTCATAGATAGATAAAAAGGTTCTATTAATTTTTCTCAAGAAAGGATGGCTGCCTAGAACATGTAGTCAGGACATGCATATGTTATAGGGATTATCAATTAAAGGCAGTACGAGAGGTGAGAAATGAAAGTATTGACTATATTGGGGACAAGACCAGAAATCATCCGTCTAAGCTTGATCATCGGCAAACTGGACCAATTAGCAGATGAACACATATTAGTGCATACAGGACAGAACTTCACATCCTCCCTAAGCGATATATTTTTCCAGGAGATGGGGATCAGGGAGCCGGATTATGTGTTAAGTGATAAGCACCAGTCTTTAGGGCAACAGCTCTCTGTAATCTTCAAGGAATTAGAACAAATTCTTCTTGATGAAAAGCCTGACAGAGTTTTAGTCCTCGGCGATACGAACAGTGGTTTAAGTTCTATTTTGGCAGAAAGAATGGGGATTCCTGTCTATCATATGGAAGCGGGAAACAGGTGTTTTGACTTGGAGGTTCCGGAAGAAAAGAACAGGAAGCTGATTGACAGTGTATCAAGCTTTAATCTCCCTTATACACCGCAAAGCAAACAAAACCTTCTGCAGGAAGGCTTTCCTTCAAGCAGGATCATTGTTACAGGAAATCCAATTAATGAAGTTTTGCTCCATTACAGCGATCGCATTAATTCCAGTAATGTACTTGAAAGGCTATCTTTAAAGGAACAGGATTATTTTTTGGTGACAACACACAGAGCAGAAAATGTTGATTATAAAGATCGATTAAAGGAAATCATTAACGGCATCAATACGATAGCAAAAACATATAAAAAACGAATCATTTGCAGTATCCATCCCCGAACGAGAGCCCGTATCGAACAAAGTAAGGAGCTAAAGATTGATCCTTTAATTGAATTTTATGAGCCATTTGGATTCTTTGACTTTGTAAAATTGGAAAAAAACGCGTTATGTGTGCTGACAGACAGCGGCACCGTTCAGGAAGAATGCTGTTTGTTCTACGTTCCAACTGTCACAATTCGAAGGACAACGGAACGGATGGAAACAATTGAATGCGGAAGCAATATCTTATCAGGACTAAATGGTGAACAAATTGCAAACTGTGTTCAAGCAATGGTAAACCAATCCAGAAAATGGTCTTTTCCAGAGGGTTATGATCATGTGGATGTTTCAGATAAAATCGTCAAAATTGTATTAGGAGGAATGAAAGTTGTTTGAAAATAAAAAGATTTTAATTACAGGTGGAACTGGATCATGGGGTCACGAGCTGGTGACACAGCTTTTGAATGAAAACCCAGCTGAAATCCGAATTTTCTCTAGAAATGAATCGGTACAGTTTTTAATGAAGCAAGAGTTTGACAATCACCCGAAGCTTCATTTCATCATCGGAGATATTAAAGAAAAAGAAACTTTAATGGATGCTTGTCAAAATGTCGATTATTTGTTTCATTTAGCTGCATTAAAGCATGTTCCAATTTGTGAGCATCAGCCGCTTGAAGCTTTAAAAACTAATGTCATCGGCACACAAAATGTTATTGATGCAGCCATTGCACAAAAAGTGCATAAAGTTGTTTATATTTCTACAGATAAGGCTTCAGACCCTTCCAATTTCTACGGTTTGTCAAAAGCGATGGGGGAAAAACTTATCATCCACGCAAACACACTTAATACAGATACGAAATTCGTTTGTATCCGCGGAGGTAATGTTCTGGGAACAAACGGAAGTGTTATCCATGTATTTAAAAAGCAAATTCGCGATAAACAGACGGTCGGAATAACAGACCTTAAAATGACAAGATTCTTCTTAACAGTTCAAGAAGCAATCAAACTTGTATTCAAGGCGACATTTGAAAGCTATGGCGGAGAAATTTTCGTAATGAAAATGCCTGCATGCCGCATCATCGATTTAGCTGAAGTAATGATTGAACTTTCAAAAGTTGAAAATGTTAAAACAGAAATTCTTGGCATCCGTCCAGGAGAGAAAATTCATGAGCTCCTTCTTTCAAAATATGAATGTACAACTACTTTCATTTATGATGAACAATATTATGTTATCTTGCCGTCCATTCATATAGAAGGATTAAAAGAACATTATGCTGATTGCTCTCCTGTTGATCTGGATGAATATAATTCCAGCATTGGCTTAATCAGCAAAGACGATATTAAGGCGATGCTTTCGAAAGGCGGTCTTATCTAAATGAAACTTTTAGTCCTTGGTGGGAAAGGGATGGCAGGACATGTAATGGTAGCCTACTTCAAAAAAAATCCAAATTACCAAGTCTATTACACATCAAGGGATAAACAGGATAAAGATGGAATTTTTCTAGACGTATTAGATTTGAACGCATTAGAGAAGATTATTGACTCCATAAAACCTGACATCGTAATAAACTGTATCGGTATCTTAAATGAAGATGCCGAGAAAAATCCATTTATAGCAATGCAAGTAAACAGCTTTTTACCCCATCAGCTTGTGAAACTAACGAAAAGGCATGGTGGAAAGCTAATTCATATCAGCACAGATTGTGTCTTTTCTGGTGAAGTCGGCGATTATACAGAAAAGTCTATTCCAGACGGAACTAGTCAATATTCAAAAACAAAACAGTACGGTGAAATTAAGGATGATGAAAATCTGACAATCCGCACATCCATAATCGGTCCTGAATTAAAACAGGACGGAATTGGTCTGTTCTTATGGTTTATGAATCAAACTGGCAAAATTAAAGGCTATGAACAGGTTTACTGGAATGGTGTGACAACTTTGGAGCTTGCAAAAGCAACGGAAAAAATGATCGACAATAAAGTGACAGGTTTATATCATCTTTGCGTCAAAGAAAAGATCTCTAAATACAACTTATTAAAGCTGATTCAGAGAATATTCAATAAGAAAGATGTTCAAATTATTCCTGACAGAAAAAATAAACTCGACCGGACGATTGTGAACACTAGAACAGATTTTGTCTATAATCCGCCAACCTACCGCGAGATGCTGACAGAAATGAAAAAATGGATGGAAAAGAAATGACTAAAACAATACTGATTACGGGTGCAAGCGGATTTACAGGAATCCATGCATGCAAGCATTTCGCAGGTGAAGGTTACCTTGTTTATGGTACAACACGAAATGGACATCATGAATGCACTGACTCTACCCAGCTAATAGTTTGTGATTTAGCAAACGAACAAGAAGTAGACAATCTGATTTCTGCATGCAAGCCAGACTATTTACTTCATCTTGCAGGACAAAATCATGTTGGCGTCTCTTGGGAAAACCCTGTTCAAACATTGGAGATTAATGCGATGTCTACTGCCTATTTACTTCAAGCTGTAGCTAAATTTAAGCCTGACTGTAAAGTGCTGATCGTCGGTTCTGCTCTCCAAATAGACCCGCAAAATATTTCAACCATTCCTCATCCCTATAGTCTCAGTAAAACTTTACAAACCATGATTGCTCTTTCTTGGGCAAAATTATATAAAATGGACATCATGGTGGCAAAGCCTTCTAACCTAATTGGACCGGGGAACTCAAACGGAGTATGCGCCATTTTCATAAAAAACATCCTCAGCGCTGCAGAAAAAGGAACCACGCCTGTAATTAATGTTCAAAACATTGCTGCTACAAGAGATTTTATCGACGTCCGCGATGCGGTTTCTGCCTATGAATTTATTTTACAGAAAGGCAGCAGGATGGAAGTTTATGACATCACGACAGGTGTATGCCATTCATTAGATACCGTATTAGAACATCTGCAGCATATAACTGGTATAAACTTAGAGATAGAGGCTGCTTCTTCTGATACTTCCGATATTTTTCCTGAAATACAGCCAGAAAAGCTGAAAGCATTAGGCTGGGAGCAAAAGCGGACACTTCATGCATCACTAGCAGATATGATTGAATATTATCAAAACAAGTAACGAAAGAAGCCGTGCATTTAACAGTGCACGACTTTTTTTCTTTAAGGGTGAAGTTACTTCTATATCTTTACTCCAAGCTGGTTCATCATCTCCACAAAATTACTGCAGTATACTTCTGGACTGAACTCACGGGTTACATGCAGATAAGCAGTTTGACGAATATGTTCCCTTAAAATTGTATTATTCATCAGTTCATATGCTTCTGTGCATGCTGCCTCAACATTGCCAAGAGGATAATACTTGCCAGTCATATTATGAATAATAGAACTCCTCACTCCATCCGAATCTGTCGTCAACACCGGACATCTGCAGCTCAGCGCCTCTAGAACCGAATATGGTGCCCCTTCCACTTTAGAAGTTGAACATAAAAAACCGCCTGAATCGCCGATTATGGAAAAGTAATCAGCCATGTTTCCATGTGGTATATTCGGCAAGATGGTCAAATGTTTGTCTAGGTTGAGCTCTTGCACCTTAAATTGAAAAGCCGCTCTTTCTTCCGCTGTTGACAATGTCGGATCTTCAAACATATAGAGCTGGATGTCTTTGTTAACATCATTCACAAGCTTATGTCCAATATCCAGAAATTCTCTCCAATTTTTATTATCTTCCAGACGGCCGATCCAAGCGACAATAGGCTTTTCTGCTCTCTTTAGCTGTTTATACGTGAATTTTTTATTGTCAAAGCAATTATTAAATTGAAATGTTGGTGTTGCAGGGAATAATTCACTGAATATTTGCGAAATATGCGGAGTCTTTGGATTAAGGAGTCCGTTTCCTTGTGTTGTTACATACGGGACAGCTTTTGTCATTTCAGCCCTTGCAATATGTTTTGGACCATACCCTTGGATTTCAAGAACAATTGGGCCTGTGTAGCCGAAATTCCGGAAGCGCGGGATAGAAACATAGTCTGATGTAATCACCATCAATTGGTAGTTGCCATTATTGAGTATCTCCCTTATCTCTGTATCATCATCTGTAATAAATGTCGGTCCTTCATGATCATTGACTAAATCCCTTGCTTTGCGGAAATAGAGGAAATGGCTGTTTATACCCGCCTGCTTTAAGGCTGCAGAACGCTGGCGATTCAGCGTTTCCACCCCGCCGCTTGGTACATAATAGACAAATAGAATGTTCATTGTTATTTTCCCTCATCCCTTCTTTTTTGATTTGTTCATTGAAAATGCCTTTATTAGATTATGGAAAAAGACTCTCTTTGCACATGAACTTTCTTTTGGAAAAGAGAAAAAGGCTTGTTTTCAAATGGTCAATAAATTAGACCAAGCACATACCTATACCGTTCAAGAGGATGGTACATATATTAATATATGAACAGGACAACAATGACAGTATTCATAACACTAAAAATTGTAAGGAAGGCAGTCATTTTTTTCGATAACAAAAAAACAAAGAAAATGTAATAACTGAAAGGAGGAAGATCTGTGTATCCAAAGGTTTCGATTATTATCCCTTTTTATAATTGTGCCTATGTTGACCAAGCCATCAGAAGTGCTTTGCTGCAGACTTATCCAAATGTTGAGATTATCCTGGTTGACGACGGCTCTTTCAAATACACGGAAAAAATTGCACCATATAAGAAACATATTAAATATATCCACAAAGAAAATGGAGGTACTGCCACAGCGTTAAATAGAGGATTAGCAGAAGCAAGTGGCGAGTATATTGCCTGGCTGAGCTCTGATGACATGTTTGTACCTGAGAAATTGAGCAAGCAAATGGATTTTATGAAGGAGCGTGGACTGGACGCAAGTTTCACAAACTATGATATTATTGACAGCAATAGTAATGTCCAGATACCATCAAATGGTGCCCATTATCCAAATATGAAAGCAGTGTATGAAGGCTATTTATACTCTAATCCGATCAATGGATGTACAATTCTTATTAAAAAAAGCATTTTTGAAAAATACGGATACTTCAACCCGGCAATGGTATACACCCATGATTATGAAATGTGGTTCCGGCTGTTGTCTAAAGGAGTTCATATTGAATACTTTAATGAATCACTAACAAAGTTTCGCTCACATGCTGAATCCGGGACAAGAAAATATCAGCAGCAAATGCTTGCTGAGATGAACGTTATTGAGACGATGTACAGACCGCTAATTGTCCAATATATTGTAGATCATTATTTACATTTACAATAAACTCCGTTTCCTATGTTACTGACCAGCCTCTTCTACTAAGTAAGACCATTCTCCCTTACTTTCTTTACGTCTTCTCCCTTATAAATGATAGGATTAAACACCATAATGGTTATTTTCTGGTATCATTCAAAATTAAAAAAAGCAGGCTGGTTACCAGCCTGCTTAAGTTTATTATTCAGAAATTACTACTTTCTCCATAACATCGCCGTTTCTCATTGCTTTAACAGCAGAAATTCCAGATGTTACTTTACCGAATACTGTATGTACTCCATTTAGATGTGGTTGTGGCTCGTGTACGATAAAGAATTGGCTGCCGCCAGTGTCTTTACCAGCATGTGCCATTGATAATGATCCTTCTTGATGCGTATGAGGATTTCCTTCTGTTTCACATTTGATTGTGTAGCCAGGACCGCCTGTACCATTACCATTTGGGTCTCCACCTTGGCTTACAAAGCCTGGGATAACGCGATGGAAAGTCAAACCATCATAGAAACCTTCTTTAGCAAGTTTCGTAAAGTTTTCAACTGTTCCTGGTGCTTCGTTTGGATAAAGTTCAAATTCGATCTTTTCTCCGTTTTGCATTACTATGTATCCTTTTTCTGCCATTATTTACATCTCCTTTAGTCTTGTCCTCTTTTCGTTTCATCGGGACAAATGTTTCAACTTATCATACCATAAATGCCTGCAAGAAATAAAATGTATTGCTTGTCCATCGACAACATATGATTATTCTACTTTTTTCGGCTCTGGGAAATTAACTCCCTTTGTGTCAACCGAGACTTTCTTCATTATGACATCGTCTTTTGGTTTATCATTAGCATCTCTGTCAACAGCAACGATCTTGTCAACAACTTCCATGCCACTGATAACTTTACCAAATGCCGCATATTGACCATCCAAGCTTTCAGTAGTTTTTGTCATAATGAAAAACTGTGATCCTGCAGAGTCCGGATCACTTGATCTTGCCATACTAATGACGCCTCTTTCATGCTTCAGGTCATTGTCAAACCCATTATCAGAGAATTCACCGCCGATAGAATAACCAGGACCCCCGGTACCATTACCCTCTGGATCTCCGCCTTGAATCATGAAATCAGGGATAACCCGGTGGAAGGTTAGTCCATCATAATAGCCCTTTTCTACAAGAGTAACAAAGTTGTTTACAGTATTTGGCGCTTTTTTCGGGTATAATTCAAGTTCAATTTTTGAATCATCTTCCATTGTAATTGTTACAACAGGATTAACTTCGATCGTTGGAGAATTAGTCTCAGAGCTTTTGGAATCCTCCGTTTCATTCGATCCGCATGCCGTAAGGCCCAAAGTTAGCAAAAGTAAGCATGCAAGCAAAAATCTGTTTCCTTGGATTTTCTGTTTCCGTTCCATCTTTACACCCCCTATATACTTGACGAATTAATTGTACATAAAGAGATAAAAATAAACAAATCTAAACAATAACAGCCTGAATTTTACTTAAAGCTCAATATATAGACGGTATATCCCGTCAATAAACTGCTCATCATACACATAAAAACCGTTATTTTCTAGCTTTTCAAGGATTTGCTGCTGTACTTCCTTGTCAGTAACCGTAATAAACCCTTCACTGTCATATGTTTCCATTGATTTATTAACAGCTTCATCCGATGTGAGCACTTGCTCAAGCGTTTCTTTTAATGTCATTTGGCGACCCCTCCACAAATATTTACAAACTACCATTAAATGATACCTTGTTTTCTTTAAGGCTGTAAACAAACATCGTAAATTTTTACGACATTTGTTTCAGCAAAAATGCAGCAAGCTGTTTCGATTCTATTCTGACTGCTACAGAAGGCGGCTTTGCCCCTGGCACAAGCTGAAGAGGGTGACCGATCCAGACGACATGTTCATCTATAATAATATATGGAAACAGCGCATCATAATCAATGATCTTTGCCCCATTATATTTATGATAATCACTAGGTCCATATATTTTGCATGCTGTGTATTCCGCAACTGAATCAATAAGCTGAATCCACTCTAAAGGAGCCGGATTTGTTCCTGGCATTACAACAACGGCTGATTTTCCGTTCTTCAAATCTCCAAGAATATCTTCTGTGTTTTTTGCATGCTGCCATTTAAGGTAGGGATGGTTAGAATTTATCCATGTGCCGATTTTCTGCTGTTCAACTAATACGTTCTCGCTCAGCTGATGCTCGACAAGTTTCCTGACTGCTTTATCTCTTCCTACCCTTCTTCTGATAAAATCACAATTAGCAATATGAATAAACTTACCCTTAGACCTAGTAATTGCCACATTCAACAACCTGTCGCTGTCTTTACTTACCATGAGCATACCTGGGCGTTCATGAGGATAACCTTCTGTACTGTCAAAAATAATCAGATCTTTTTCACTGCCTTGAAAACGATGGACAGTCGCTATAAGGATACTGTTATCAGCAAGCTGCTTTGGAAACAGGTCAGAGGCAATGGCATGCATCAGTTCACTTTGGGCTCTGTACGGTGTAACATAGCCTATGCTTCTTATTCCGCTTTTCCATGCTTCTACAATCAGCTGTAAGCTAAGCAGCAAATGAATGAGATTGATTCGTGATTTTGTACCTTTTTCAAAGCCGCCATAATGGCCAAAATTGCTTGTGTCTAATAAAATATTTGCTTCCATTGGGAAAGGCGCTTTTGCCGTAATCGCTTTTCTTGATGATGAGACTGTCGGATGATCTGTTACTAGAGAGTGATAAATATGCTTATTAGTAAAAGATGAGATGCTTGGATGCATTCTCCTCTGTTCATTCAGTAACAGCAAATGCTGATGAAGACTGCCTGATGCTACACTGTCAGCAACCCCTGAAGCATGGAAAACATCCTCTTTCAGCCATTTATTCACAGCCTCGCTTCTGCTTGCGGCAATCGGCGGCAGTTGTTTAAAGTCGCCGCAAATAATAATTCTTTTTCCTAGTGAAGCCGCAAAAGCAGTTTGCGGTACATACGCCATACTCGCTTCATCAAGAAGGACGAGGTCATATTCATCCTCATAGATAGCAGCATCTGT
>JAPSHL010000144.1 GCA_031179905.1 Bacillus sp. (in: firmicutes)
AAACAAGGTCAGCGAAAAAGACCGATTAAAGCAAGCAAGAAAATGATTGCCCAAATCGTCAGCGTACGTGCTGGCGGTTTTCTATTTGAGCGAAATCTCCCCTTCAGCTCTAAAAATTCTTCTTTATAAGAAGGAAGGATTTTTCTGCCTTTTGCTTCGATCATGTTTCCGGCTGCCACTCCAAACAAAAAGCCGAATAGATGTGCTGCAATATTAATATTTGGCTGGAGAAAGGTCATAATTAAGCTCAACGCTGCAATCGTTCCAATTACTTGTGAATTATTCCTTGATATAATATCTTTACGAAATACAATTAAAGCTATATAGTAGCCGAACATCCCAAAAATACTGCCGCTTGCTCCGAGGTGTGAAAAGGTTAGCGGCTCTGTGACAAGGGTAGCTAGGTTCGCCAGAATGCCAGTGAACAGGTAAATAGCCACAAACTTAAATTTCCCTAGTATTCTTTCTAACGCAGGTCCAAACAGAAAGATACTGAAGCTGTTAAACAGGAAATGTGAAAAGCTGGTATGCAGAAAGATTGGTGTAATCAGCCTCCACCAATCTCCCTGCACAATATAGAGATTGACGCCAATCATGTTTGTCATGATAAGCTGATTTGGAAAAATAGGCAAAACTGTTGCCAAGTATACCAGCAAGTTAATTAACAGGATTAGAGAGACAATAGGATAGTAAGTTATATACTCTTTAAAGCTTTCTCGTCTTGTAAACAATAAAAAACCTCCTTTACTTAGTTTCATAATAGCCAATAGGCAGGGAAAGATACAAATAATTTATGCTTGCTGAATAGAAAATAGAAGGATGTGTCCTAATGATAACTGGAATCGGTATAGATATTGTAGAATTAAAGAGAATAGCTGAATTGCTGGAGCGGAAACCTCAATTTGCCGACAGAATTCTGACAGCGCGTGAAAAGGAAAGATATGAGAAACTGCATTTAAAAAGAAAGATAGAGTTTCTAGCAGGCAGATTTGCGGCAAAGGAAGCATTCTCAAAGGCTGTAGGAACTGGGATCGGTAAAGGACTGAGCTTTATAGATATCGAAGTTAGACAAACTGAACTAGGCAAGCCTTATATTTACAAGCCATATGCAGAAGGTGTTCATTTATCCATCACCCACAGCAGCGAGTATGCATTCGCCCAAGTGATAATAGAGGCGAAATAACAATTTAAAAAATGAACAGCTTGTTTCTTTCTGATAAGCATATTCCCTTAGGTTGTCTCATATATTCATAGAGCAATAGGAGACAAGTTTAGAGTCAACTTAATGCTAATAAGACACTGAATTTTCTTCTTTAATCGATGAATGAGAATAAGGGAGTTGAAAAAATGAACAAGAAATTATGGTTGCTTTTCGTAGGGCTAGCGGTCATGGTAATGTTAACTGCCTGTGGAACAAAATCCAAGGAGGATGTACTGAAGAATTTGGATGAGAAGGTTGCTACAAAAGGCTATAAAGCAGATGCAGAAATGACATTGCAAATGGGAACAGAGCCGCAAACTTATGATGTCCAAATCTGGCATAAAGATCCTACGTATTACAGAGTGAATTTAAAGAATGCGAAAAAGGATCAAAGCCAGATGATCCTCAGAAATGACGAAGGTGTTTATGTACTTACACCAGCATTGAATAAAAGCTTTAAGTTCCAAAGTGATTGGCCGGAAAACAGCAGTCAAGCGTATCTATATGAATCTTTAGTCAAGGACATCGAGGAAGACAAGGATGCTAAATTTTCCTCTACAGATAAATATTATGTATTTGAAACTAAGACTAGATATCAGAATAACAAAATGCTGCCAACACAGGAAATTACTTTAAACAAAAAGGATTTGTCACCTGTCAGCGTTAAAGTGAAGGACACAGACGGGAAAGCACTTGTCACTGTAACTTTCTCTAATGTGAAATTTGATGTGAATTTTGATAAAGCGGACTTTGATTTGCAAAAGAGCATGACTGCAGCCAAACTAGCAGTGCCTGTAATGGCCGAAGTTGATGAGGATGACTCATTCTCAGTCAAATATCCGGAAACTTTACTTGGGGCGAGCCTTGTTGAAGAGAAAAAGGTTGCAACTGAAGACGGAGATAGGGTAGTTTTGACATATGATGGGCAGAAATCATACACAATCATTCAAGAAAAAGCAGAAGTTGCCCCTGCAACGGCAGGACCAATTAATATGACTGGAAATCCTGTTGATTTAGGTTTTGCGATTGGAGCGGTTTCCGGTAATAAAATTTCTTGGACTTATGAAGGGGTAGATTATATTATTGCTTCGACAGAGTTGTCAGAGGAAGAAATGGCCGAAATAGCGCGTTCTGTACAGGGAGAAGCGATTAAATAAGTAAGAGAGCCGGGTGTGGTACCACACCCGGCAGTTTTTTTGTTATGTCTGGCCCGTATTCTTGACAATTTATTGACAAGCAAAAGCAACAATAGAATAATTAATTATCATACTTCGTGAATAGGAAAGAAGGAAGGTCAGCCTTGATGCTAGAGAATACGTATTTCCGGGATACTTGGGCAGAAATAAATTTAGATGATATAGAAGAAAATGTGAAGAATATGAGAAGCAGGATGGATCAGGAAAGCAAACTTTTTGCAGTAGTTAAAGCCAATGGCTATGGCCATGGAGCGGTTGAAACTGCCCGTACAGCGCTTTATGCAGGTGCCGATTATTTGGCTGTAGCTTTTTTAGATGAAGCTCTATCGCTAAGACGGAATGGTATTAATGCACCAATATTAGTTTTAGGAGCGAGCAGACCCGCTGATATTTTAATTGCAGCACAGCATTCAATATCATTAACAGTATTTGATATTGAATGGCTCAAAAAGGCTGCAGACAAACTGCAAGGTAATAAAATTAACATTCATATCAAAGTCGATTCCGGTATGGGAAGATTAGGAATAAGGGAAGAAAAGGAAGTCAGGGACATTGAGGATTTTCTAACACAACATACAGAGTTCATCTTAGAAGGTATTTATACTCATTTTGCAACAGCTGACGAGATGGATTCCCGTTATCTGAACAAACAGTCACAGAAATTTGCAGAAATATTAGCCAGTTTCAAGGCTAAGCCACCAATTGTCCATTGCAGCAACAGTGCAGCGGGGCTCCTTTATCCCGACCTTGCCTTCAATGGAATCAGGCTGGGGATTTCAATGTACGGCCTGTCTCCTTCAATGGAAATTGAAGAATTGCTGCCTTTTCCGCTTAAGGAAGCTTTTTCCCTTCACACAAAAATTGTTCAAGTGAAAAAGCTCCATAAGGGCGATAAGGTAAGCTATGGTGCCACATATGAGGCGAAGGAGGATGAGTGGATCGGGACATTGCCGATAGGTTATGCGGATGGCTGGCTCAGAAAGCTGCAAGGCCAAGAGGTAATTGTGAAGGGCACAAGAGTTCCAATCGTGGGTAGAATTTGCATGGATCAATGCATGATCAGGCTTCCTTTTGAGATGGAAGTCGGAACAAAGGTTACTTTGATAGGGGCTCAGCAAGGGCAAATGATTTCAGTTAATGAAATAGCGGGCAAATTGGATACGATAAATTATGAAGTTACATGTACGATTGCTGGGAGAGTACCGAGAATATATATAAAGGACGGAGCACAGGTAAACATTGTCAACCAGCTCCTAAATTAAAGTAATGGAAACACATTATACAGAATAGGATAAATAAGGGTTGCAGCCTAAAGTTTAAAGGCAGCTTTTAGAATATAAAAAATGTACAAAAATTATTTGGAATGATGCATAAAACCTATAATTTTTGGCGGATAATACATTAGAATTGCTGAATGGACTTTGCAGATTGGGTTATTAGTGGTATGATTAAAAAAAAGAGCTTAAATATGGTGTGTAGTGATGGTGGAGGTGTATGTTTGTGTCTGAATCCAGCGCAACGACAGAGATCATGATAAAATTACCAAAGCATTTATTATCTGAATTGGACGGCTTCGTAAAGCAAGAAAATGTGAATCGTAGTGAATTTATTTATCAAGCAACGAAAATGTACCTTCGTGAACGGAAAAAGAGACATATCCGCGAATCAATGAGAAGAGGCTACATGGAAATGGCAAAATTAAATTTATCCATTGCATCGGAAAGCTTTCTAGCAGAATATGAGGCAGAGCATACAGTAGAACGTCTAGTTAGCGGAGGATAATCCTTTGATTGTCAAACGTGGTGACGTTTATTTTGCAGACCTATCCCCAGTTGTTGGCTCAGAGCAAGGCGGTGTCCGTCCTGTACTTGTCATTCAAAACGACATCGGGAATCGGTTCAGTCCCACAGTCATTATTGCAGCAATTACGGCTCAAATTCAGAAGGCTAAATTGCCGACTCATGTGGAAATTGACGCGAAGCGCTATGGTTTTGAGAGAGATTCAGTAATTCTTTTAGAACAAATACGCACGATAGATAAACAGAGGTTAACGGACAAAATTACCCATCTTGATGATGAAATGATGGAAAAAGTAGATGAAGCTCTACAAATAAGTTTGGGTCTCATTGAATTTTAATAGGGATTTTTGCGCTCTTTTTTAAAGAGCGTATTTTTTTTGCTTAAATTTATATTTTTTTCTTAAAAAAGGTTTTGGAAGAGCTAATAAAGGGAAAATAGAAAAGTCAAATAGACTTTGTTTATATTCAAAGCAAATAAGCTTTGTTAAGATATTGAATTTATTTACCTACATAGTCATAGGACTACTTTAGAGATTTGCTGATAATAGACCTGTAAAAAAAACCATTACTATCATACAAATATGTTAAAATGGAGGTTGAACCTTGAAAAAAGAAATAATAGATTTTTTGAGATCTAATCATAAAGAGATTCATTCTGATTGGCAGAATAAGATGGAAGAAAACAGGGATCAGCCGACTCTCAGAATCACCTCCGAAAATGGATTTTTTATGATGAGCCAAGAATTTATTAACCTACTCCTTGGGGATTCATTAGGTTATAATACTTTGAATGATAAGCTCCCTTTTTTTATAGAGAAGACTGTCAGCTATAATTGGCCTCTCAGTTTTTTAGTGAAGGGCATACAAGTGTTTGAGCAGGTAATCTTGGGACATCTGGAAAAAAGTGAACTGGGTGATAAAGATAATGCTTATGAGCAAGTAAGACTTTTGGATGCGTGGCTTCATCCGTTGTGCCAAAGGATTGTGGAGGTATACTCCAATACGTGGGAAAGGACCTTCTCCTTGCAAAAGATTGCGCTGCAGGAACTGTCTGCTCCTTTAATTCCTGTTTTTGATGGAATTACAATAATGCCGCTAGTTGGTACAATAGATACACAGCGTGCTAAACATATAATGGAGAATTTGCTCCACGGTGTGGTTAAACACCGATCGGAAGTTGTGCTGATTGATATAACAGGTGTTCCTGTTGTCGATACAATGGTTGCCCATCATATCATTCAAGCGGTTCAAGCCGTTCGGTTAGTCGGGACCAAAAGCATGATTGTCGGTATTAGGCCGGAGATTGCACAAACCATCGTCAATCTTGGGATTAAACTAGATCAATTTGAAACAAAGAACACATTAAAAAAAGGCATGGAAAAAGCTTTGGAATATACAAACAGAAAGTTGGTTGAAATTGGTGAATAAAGTGAGAATACCAATATTAAAGCTGCATGATTGTTTGCTTGTTTCTATCCAATGGGAGTTGGATGATCAGACAGCTCTCCAGTTTCAGGAGGATTTGCTGAATAAAATACATGAAACAAGTGCGAATGGTGTCGTAATCGATTTAACTTCTATTGATTTTATCGATTCATTTATAGCGAAGGTGTTGGGCGATGTTATCGGCATGTCCAAACTGATGGGCGCCAAGGTTGTGTTGACAGGGATTCAACCTGCTGTTGCAATTACGTTAGTAGAACTTGGGATCAGCTTGAATGATGTATTGACTGCCCTAGATCTAGAAAAAGGTTTGGAGAAATTACAACAGGAATTGGGGGATTGACCTATGGGAGACCAATCCTGCGTAAAGATTGTCAACGAGTGGGACATCGTAGCTGCTCGTCAATTAGGAAGAAATGTAGCAAAAGAGCTAGGGTTCGGTACCGTAGATCAAGCGAGAATAACTACGGCTATTAGTGAGCTAGCTAGAAATATATACTTATATGCAGGTCAAGGCCAAATATGCATAAGCAAGCTTTCTGAAAGCGGCAAAGTTGGCCTGAAACTTAGTGCCGTTGACAGCGGTCCAGGCATTAAGGATTTAAGACAGGTCATGCAGGACGGATTTTCGACATCAGGCGGTTTAGGAGCTGGACTTCCGGGAGTTAAACGGCTGATGGATGAGTTCCAGATTGAAACAGCAGTTGGAAAGGGTACAGATATTCAAGCGATTAAGTGGCTCAGATAAGGAGGGGGAACATGGATTTCCGTGAAATGATGGATTCTAAGTATCGAGATCTTCTTGTCAGTTACATCAAAGACGAATCTGAGCAAGCCCTTTATCAAGGGCAAAAGTTCAGCAGGAAATCGATTGAACATAAAATATCACCAGAGGATATCATAAGCTTACATAAATACTTAATGATGGATTTATATCCAGATTTACCGGAACATGTAACTAAATCATTTGATATTTTGCTGGAAGTTATGATGGGATACGGCCTTGCATACAGAGAGCATCAAAGCCTTCGCCATGTCCAGCAGGAGATTAGAAGCGAGATGGAAATTGCTTCAAATGTTCAGCAGACACTGTTGCGTACGGAGATTCCTGATGTAGAGAGTATTGATATCGGTGCGATAAGTGTGCCTGCAAAAATGATGAATGGTGATTATCACCACTTTGTACAGGATGAAGATAAGTATGTCAATATTGCGATAGCCGATGTTATCGGCAAAGGCATTCCTGCCGCTCTTTGCATGTCCATGATTAAGTATGCAATGGACAGTTTACCGGAAAATCGTAATTTTCCAAGTAAAGTTCTGGAAAATCTGAACCGTGTAGTTGAGCAAAATGTTGATCCAAGTATGTTTATAACTATGTTTTATGGTGCATATGAAATGCAATCACATATTTTCCACTATGCTTCTGCTGGTCATGAACCAGGATTTTTCTATGAAGCGAAAAGTGGTCAGTTCAGTGATTTGGAAGCGAAGGGGCTTCTTTTAGGTGTGGATAAAAAAGCTCAATATAAGCAGTTTAAAAAAGAAGTGAATATTGGCGATATGATTATCCTGATGTCAGACGGCGTGACTGAGTGCAGGACAGAAGAAGGTTTTATAGAAAAGGAAACTTTAATCGGTTACATAAAAAAACATATTCACTTGAAAGCACAGGAAATTGTTAATAATGTCTATGAAGAGTTAGTGAAAATCCAGGATTTTCAGCTAAGAGATGATTTCACTTTAATTATTTTTAAAAGAGAAGTTTAAACTTTATACAGATGGGGTATTTAACTAAGACATTAGAATGTTAAAGGTGGGTCGTTAATGAATATTGTAATAGATGTAAACGAAAAAGAGTTAGATGTGGATATTAAGGTTGCTGGTGAAATCGACGCATACACAGCGCCAAAATTGAAAGAAACAATATATTCCTTCTCTGAAAAAGAGGGTGTAAGGATGACTATAGACTTATCAGATGTAAATTATATGGACAGCACAGGTCTTGGTGTGTTTGTAGGGGTTTTTAAAAATGTTCGTTCAAACGAAGGAGTGTTTAAGCTTATTGGATTATCCGAACGCTTGATCAGACTGTTTGAAATAACAGGTTTAGCAGATATTATCGATATCAACAGTAAGATTGAAGGTGGGATTAAATGAGTCAGCATTTTGAATATATCGAAATGAAAATCCCTTCAAAACCAGAGTATGTAGGTATCATTCGGTTGACACTTTCCGGAATTGCAAGCAGAATGGGTTTCAACTACGATGAGATTGAAGACTTAAAAATTGCTACGAGTGAAGCTTGTACAAATGCTGTGCAGCATGCGTATAAAAACAAAGAGTCAGGGGAAGTGCTGATTGGCTTTCGTCTGTTTAATGACCGTCTGGAAGTTGTTGTTGCAGATAATGGAAAAAGCTTTGATTTTGACAGCACGACAAAAGATATCGGTCCATACGATCAGGATGAATCGATAGAGTTCCTTCGTGAAGGAGGCCTTGGACTCTATCTGATTGAAACACTTATGGATGAAGTCAAAATCCATCATAATGACGGTGTTACAGTCTTGATGACGAAATACCTTGAGGGAGAGCAGGTGGAGAGTGATGCCGAAACAATCTCAACCTAAGCGCCAATTAACAAAAGAAGAGGTAAATGAGCTTATAAAAAAATACCAGCTGACTCAAGATGATGAAGCCCAAGATATACTGGTGATGAATTATCGTGATTTAGTAGAAGTGCTGGCAAGAAAGTACTCTAAGGGAAAGATGTTTCATGAGGATATCAGCCAAGTCGGGATTATTGGTCTGCTTGGAGCTATTCGCAGATACGATGAGAGTTTCGGGAAAAGCTTCGAGGCATTTGCTGTGCCGACTATTATAGGTGAAATAAAGAGGTTCTTGCGAGATAAGACATGGAGTGTCCATGTTCCTAGAAGGATAAAAGAGATAGGTCCGAAAATAAAGAAGACAGTAGAACATTTAACAACTGAACTGCAACGGTCTCCGAAAGTAGACGAAATTGCTGAATACCTTGAAGTCTCTGAAGAGGAAGTACTTGAGGCAATGGAGATGGGCAAAAGCTATCAAGCTTTATCTGTCGATCATTCCATCGAGGCAGATTCTGAGGGCGGTACAGTAACCTTGCTTGATATTGTAGGGGATGTTGATAAAGGCTTTGAGCGCGTCAATCAAAAGCTCGTGCTGGAAAAAGTGCTTCATGTATTGAGTGAAAGAGAAAAGAGCATCATTCAATATACATACCTGGATAATATGAGCCAGAAGGAAGCTGGTGATAAGCTTGGAATCTCTCAAATGCATGTCTCCAGACTACAAAGAAGGGCAATCAAAAAGCTCCAGGAAGCGATTCATGCTGAATCCAGTAATTCGGAGTTTATTCTATGACTGCTTTAGCTGACTCCAACATTCAAGTTTTAGCACATCAGACGAACAAGCGAGGAAAAACATTATGTGGTGACAGCTATTTTTTTCTATCAACTGAAGAATACTTTATCTGTGTGCTGGCAGATGG
>JAPSHL010000145.1 GCA_031179905.1 Bacillus sp. (in: firmicutes)
CATAAGACGCAATCCAGATTGCTAACAGTATCGGTATAACTGTTGAAGAATAAGTAGCAATCGTAACAGGCAGCCCGATGAAGGAAATTGGTTCACCTGCAGTGAATAATGCTGTTAGGTCAGGGTGCAGGATGGCAGCTCCGATTGCCGCTGCAACAAACATATTGCTTCCGAATTTTCTTGCAGCACTAACAGCTAGTATGATCGGCAAGAAGTAAAATGCACCGTCACCGACTGCTGTCAATATGATATATGTTTGGCTTGTATTTGAAAGCCAACCTAAAGCAACTAGAATCGCTAGAATTCCTTTAATCATACCCGCTCCAGCGATTGCCGGCAGGATAGGAGTAAACACACCAGAAATGACGTCAAATACAGCACTTATCGGATTTTTCTTTTCACCCGAAGTTCCACCGCTTGTCTTTTCTCCGCTTAATTTACTGTTATCTATAATTCCTTTGTATACCTTCGGAACATCATTCCCAATAATTATTTGAAATTGACCTCCACTGATATTTGTTCCCATGACACCTTCAAGTCCTTCTATTTGAGGACGGTTTGCTTTACTGTTGTCTTTTAAGTTAAAGCGCAATCTTGTCATACAGTGAATGACGTTATCTACGTTCTCTTCACCGCCGACTTGTTGCAATATTTCTTTTGATAATTTATTATAATCCATGACAGTACCTCCTATTTGTAGGGGAAAATTATTGTTGTATCTTTACTTAGCTGTATGTGGGTGGCCGCCCATTTACAGCTTTTTTTATTTTGCTAATTTGTTTTTTACATCCCTCCGTTTTTTACTCCATAAAAAAAACCTAAACTTCGCCCTTAATTGGGATATAAATATCCCTATATCGAACGAAGTTTAGGTTTTGCCTGCTTATTTCAGTAACAATCCTAAAGCGGTTTCATTAAGTTTTATAAGCTAAATTTAACATGCTCTATTTTTTTTGTCAACGCTTTCGAAAAATTTTTTAAAAAATTTTTAAAAGCAAAAAACGGCAGCTTCGGTTTGAAGCTGCCGACCAAACAAGTCAAAGGCTTGTGCTAAAAGAACGGGGCAATGAAAATGCCGATGATAATGGACAATGCTCCAAGAGCAATCGCCCAGGATCCAAGAGCTACTGCTCCACGTCTGCGTGCAACAAATCCAATGACAATCCCAACGATACCTAAAATAATCGGCATCACAAACAGGGATATAATAGAAACAATCAATGCAGTTATGCCTATTCCTCTGCCATTGCTTTGTGTTTGCTCCCCGCGTTCCCCATCCATTTTTGCTTCTTCATTCGTTGTTTGTGTTCTGTTATGAACTGGGACACTCGTGTTAAATGGCATAGGATTCACAATCTCTGCAGATGTTTCCTCCAAATAATCAGTTGTACGTGAATCGTCTTGCTCTCTATCGACGCGATTCTGTTCTTCATTGCTGTTATAATCTGCCATGATCATTCCCTCGCTTTCTATAATAGGAGCATTTATTATCATGACCAATTAAGCAGTCCTTATTAGTGTAAAAGCTTGGAAGCGGTCGTCTGGAGATTTCTTTTTTTGGCTTAAGCCTTTCTCTCTTCCTATTCTTTTGATAAGCTAAAAGAAGGATAAATTAGCAAAAACTTATAAGAATCATAACAAAAGGAGTACATAATGAAAAAATTGCGTTTTGGAATAGATATTGACGGGACGGTAACAAGACCCGATACATTCGTTCCTTATTTAAATGAAAGCTTTCAAATAAATATTACCTTAGATGATATTAAAGAATATGACTTGTATCCACTTGTGTCAGTTTCGCAAGAGGAATTCGATAAATGGTTTCTTGATAATGAACCTCGCATCTACACGGCTTCTCCTCTTGCAGAAGGAGCAAGCGTCGCTTTAAGTAGCTGGGCTGATAAACATGAGTTAATCTTCATCAGTGCAAGAGGAAAGCATTTGCTAGAAATTACAAAGCAGTGGTTTGTGAATAATGGCATTGCCTATCATCATATTGACTTGATTGGCACACACCATAAGATAGCAGCAGTTAAACAGTACGAAGTGGACATTTTTTTCGAGGATAAGCATGATAACGCAGTTATGATTCATAATGAATGCGGTATTCCAGTTATTTTATTTGATACGCCTTACAACAGGGAGCCGATTCCCGAAGGCGTAATCCGGGTGACAAGCTGGCAGGAAGCTTTTGCGTGGGTTGAAAACTGGGTTAAAACGAAACAATAATAAAAAAATCTACTGTTTAGTAAACAGTAGATTTTTTATTGGATGCAATCTGGGCATTTTCCATAAATCTCAAATTTATGGCCTGAAACATCATAACCTTTTAAGTTGTCTGTTAGTTCTGCCATCGGACATGTAATAATTTCTTTCGTTTTTCCACACTCTAAGCAAATAAAATGGTGATGATGATGATGATGAGAACATGTGAACCGAAAATGCTTCTCGCCGTTCAGTTCAGTCATCTCAAATATATTGAGCTCTACAAATAGAGATAAGTTACGGTATATAGTATCAAAACTTAAACCAGGATAATCATTTTTCAAGGCATCAAGTACTTCTTTTGCCGTAATATACTTGTTTTTAACTGCAAACAGCTCCAACATATCTTCTCTTTTCCCAGTATGCTTATAACCCTCTTCTTTAAGGATGTCTAAAGCTTGTGCTACATTCAATGGTGACACCTCCCAATTTTCTGGAATATATATAGTAACCGTTACGATTTATTCAATTAATGGAAGTGATCCTTTATCTAAATTAGTATACAAGAATGCCTGTTTATTGTAAAGATAATGAGCCTTTCAGATAAATCAATTTGTTTTTTTGATTTTTTCATGACACATTTCCGCCTATCCATCATATGTTAGAATGGGGAGTGATGACATGAAAATTTTTGAAAATATAATAAACCATAAAATCCATACGATTACTGCTTCAGAACTGCTGAAATACAGCAAACAATTTAAGATTCCAATCGATGGCTCAGAAGCGGAGACACTGGCAAAGCATTTAAACAGCAAAAAAATTAATATCTTCAATCCAACAGAAAGAGCCCAGCTAATCAGGGAGCTTGCGACAATTACCAGTCCTGCCACAGCTAAGGAAGTCAATAATCTGTTTAATCTATTTGCAAACCAATAAGCTTTTCAATTGCCTCTTTTCCTGTAATGGGAAAAGGGGCATTTTTTATTTAATAAAAACATTTTTATTCTCATCTTTTTTTCATGTGCCTATGCTAAAGTGTTTGCTTGGACAAGAGTTTCTTATTTTTTGGAAGTTAAAAGGAGCAATAAACATAATGAGTATGGATACATTACTGCAATTAAATACCATTTTTATAAGTATTATTATTGAGGCACTGCCGTTTATCCTGATCGGCGTTATTGTCTCTGGAATCATCCAGGTTTATATTTCAGAAGAAATGATTGCAAAACTGATGCCAAAAAATAACATTCTGGCTATTTTATTGGCTTCTGTTATGGGTGCTGTTATACCTGCATGTGAATGCGGAATCATTCCTATAGCAAGGAGGCTTATTATTAAAGGAGTACCAATACCTGCTGCGGTAGCTTTCATAATAACTGGACCAATCATTAATCCAATTGTCCTCTTTTCTACTTATATTGCTTTTGGAAACAGCTGGAGTATGGTGCTTCATCGTGGGTTATTGGCAATTTTGGTTTCCGTTATAATTGGTATTTTTCTTAAGTTCACAGTTCGTGAGTCGCCATTAAAAACTACGGACAGTCACACCCCCCATTACCATTCCTTTTCAGAAAAAATTTCGGCAATGCTGAAACATTCAATCGACGAATTCTTTTCTGTCGGGAAGTATTTAGTAGCAGGTTCTTTCATTGCTGCACTTGTTCAGACGACTATTAAAACATCAACACTTGTTTCTATTGGGGACGGAAATATCTCCTCCCACGTTGTCATGATGGGACTTGCCTATGTTTTAAGCTTATGCTCACAGGCTGACGCATTTATTGCAGCAAGCTTTCGGGGCAGCTTCTCTACAAGCTCGATCCTAGCTTTCCTGCTCTTTGGGCCGATGCTCGACATCAAGAATACTATGATGCTGCTAAGTACATTTAAAGGGAGATTTGTCGCTGTCTTATGCGCTGCTATTACCATTACTGTTTTGCTCGTGACATTAGTTTTTTAAGGAGGCATGTATATGTTTCGGATATTTGTATTAATCGGGTTCACATACCTATTTTTCCATCTGCATGCATCTGGTGATATTTCTAAGTATATTAACATGAAGTATTCCTATATATCTGAGTCTGCGATCTATATCTTTATTTTGTTTACGCTTATTTCCCTGTATTTTTATATAAAAGGAGATAATCATGAACATGATCATGATTGTGACCATTGCGGGCATAACCATGCTGCAGAGGAAAACCGCTGGTGGAAAAGAGGCATTGCTTTTCTTATCATGATTACTCCTGTATTAACAGGACTATTCTTGCCTGTTGCCACACTGGATTCGAATATAGTAGAAAAGAAAGGCCTCTCCTTTCCCGTCTATGCTGAAGGGGATGAATACAGCCAGCATCAGTTTCTTCAACCAGATACAAGCAGCTATTACGGAAAAGAAGGCTATTCTGAAATGATGGATAAAGGACTTAATAAATTGGAAAAAGCGGATTCCATTAAGCTAGAGGAAGACAGCTTTCTAAACGATCTGGAAACCATTTATAATTACCCAGGCCAGTTTATGGGAGAAGAAATGACACTGACAGGTTTTGCTTATAAGGATAAAGAGCTGGCAGCTAACCAAGTCTTCCTGCTGCGTTTTGGTATAATTCATTGTATTGCAGATTCTGGGGTATACGGAATTCTTCTCGATTTACCTGATGATTTGAAAGCAAACAATGACGATTGGCTGCAAATAACAGGTACACTTGATAATGTTTATTACCAGCCTTTCAAAAAGACCATTCCTGTTCTGAAAGTTACAAAGTGGAAAAAGGTTTCCGAGCCGAATGATCCTTATGTTTATCGGCAAAATTAACTCCACTTTTTACAAGTAATATAAAAGGAAAGAATGCAGTTCAATCTCCTTTGACTGCATTCTCTTTAATATAAGCGATTACTACTTTTTTGATTTTTTTGAAAAATTAGTATATTATTCATTATAATAAAATAATAAGAGGGCTAAAAGGAGAGTATACAATGAAATATGGAAAATTTGTTATCTCTACAATGGTTGTTATATTATTCGAGTTCGGTATTTCTTATTTAGTTGCACAGAAATTTAATATTCTCTATTTAGATGTGATGTTTTATGTAGGTTTTAGTCTCACATTACTTTTCATCTTTTTCTCATCGGCATTGCAGCAGCCTTTATACTTTAGCAAATAACCCATTCAGGGAGAAATTTATAAACAAAAGACCACTTCACATCATGCGAAATGGCCTCATGTATTTAACCTCTTAAAATATCGTCAAGTAAGCTTTCACTAAATTGCTGACTTTTAAGCATTTCAATCTCATGCTTATACGGAGCTTTTTTGTCATTTTTATCTTCCCCAACATATGGTGTTTCCAGGATTTTCGGAATATCAACAAGCTGGGGATGATGAACAATTTTGCTTAAGGCATCAAAGCCGATATGACCATAGCCAATATTTTCATGACGGTCCTTTCTCATCCCTACTGCATTTTTGCTGTCATTAATATGAAGCACTTTTAGCCTGTCTAAACCGACAATGCGATCAAATTCATCAAGAACTCCATCAAAGTCCTCGACAATATTATAGCCGGCATCATGTGTGTGGCAGGTATCGAAGCAAACAGACAGCTTGTCATTATATGTGACACCGTCCATTATCATCGCAAGCTCTTCAAAAGTCTTGCCGCATTCGGACCCTTTACCAGCCATTGTTTCCAAAGCAATTTGCAGGTTTTCTTTTCCTGTCAGCACTTCATTTAATCCTTCAACAATTTTTTTGATGCCTATTTCCGTACCAGCACCAACATGTGCACCAGGATGCAAAACAATTTGTTTAGCACCTAGTGCTTGTGTCCGTTCGATTTCTGTTCTGAGGAAATTAACACCTAGTTCAAATGTAGCAGGATTTATCGTGTTGGCAATATTAATGATATAGGGAGCGTGAACAACAATGTCCGTTATTCCGTTTTCCTCCATATGTCTTATGCCTGCTTCTATATTTAAGTCTTCTATTTTTTTTCGTCGAGTATTTTGAGGAGCACCTGTATATATCATGAATGTATTTGCCCCATAGGACAATGCTTCTTCACTTGCAGCAAGAAGCATTTTTTTTCCGCTCATGGATACATGAGAACCTATTTTCACCATCGATCCCTCTCTCCTTCCCTTTTTTATAACTTATTTGTTTCTACTTTTTAAGCGTCTTTCGCGTTTTTTAATGCTTTCGACTTCTCGCTGCATTTTCTTCTTGTAGCCAGGTTTAACTTTATTCGGTTTTTTCACAAGAGACTTTGCTTTCACGTCGATTTCATCTGCTGAACGCTGACGTTTTTTACGGCGGTTTCTGTCTTCAATTTCCACCCATTCACCGTTTTTCAAGTCCATATTCTTAAACTCAATGCCAAGCTTTTCAAGCTGATTTAACTTATCCTCATCTGACTGTTCATAAATAGTCAGTGCAATTCCTGATGAGCCGGCTCTTGCCGTTCTGCCGACACGGTGAACATAAAAGTCAAGATCAGATGGAAGTTCAAAATTGATAACATGGCTGATGCCTTTA
Source organism: Bacillus sp. (in: firmicutes) (assembly GCA_031179905.1). Taxonomy (GTDB): domain Bacteria; phylum Bacillota; class Bacilli; order Bacillales; family Cytobacillaceae; genus Niallia. The sequence goes on from JAPSHL010000145.1 coordinate 6,744, forward strand.
ATATCTATACCTCTAGCTGCTAAGTCTGTTGCAATAATATACTGAAACTCTAAATCAAGGACTTGTTTCATAACTTTCTTTCTCTCACGAGGTGTAAGTCCACCATGAATTCGTGCAACTTTCAGCCCCTTTTCAGAAAGGCCTGCAGCTACTTTTTCACACATTTGCTTCGTGTTTGTGAATACGATTGCCAAAAATGGATTGAAGGCTGTCAATGCTTCATATACAGTCGTTACTCTATCGCGATGTCTTGAAGGAAGAAGCACATGTTCAATCTTCGCAGCAGTAAGCTGTTTTGGTTCTACATGTATATATTTTGGATTTTCTAAATATTTTTTTAAAAATGGCTTTAATTTTTCTGGTATAGTTGCGGAAAAAACAAATATACTTAAGTCTTTCGGCATTCTCGCAGCAATTTGGTCCACATCTTCAATAAAGCCCATATCAAGCATAAGATCCGCTTCATCGACAATCAGCATGTTAGCTGTATGTACATGTAAAGCCTGCTCTTTCACAAGGTCATTAATTCTGCCTGGTGTGCCGACAACAATATGCGGCTGAGTTTTCAGCTTTTCAATTGCTCGCTGTTTATCCGTTCCTCCAATGAACAGGCGGCTGGAAATCGTTTCTGGTGAATGTTTTGTCACTTTAACAATTTCATTATGAATCTGTGTTGCAAGCTCTCTTGTCGGTGCTGTTATTACAGCTTGAACAGTGTTACTCTCCGGATTGATTCTCTCCAAAATAGGCAGCACATATGAATGGGTTTTACCAGTTCCTGTTTGTGACTGTCCAATAGCACTTTCACCTTTTAATATTAACGGGATAACTTTTTGCTGTATTTCAGTTGGTTCGTAAAACCCCAGTTCATCTACTGCTTTCAGAATGAACGGCTTTAAATTGTATCTGTTGAATGTAGTTTGACTCATTTTTAAACTCCTTTATATTCAGGCAATAAAAATCTTGCCACGGCTTCATTAGTCCATCATATTATTATAATAAAAATTTGAGGAAAAGACCACTAATTCTAGGGTAATAACAAGAAAGCTGTTGATTTGCCCCGAATCTTTCCTTCCTTTTACTAAAAAGCAACCACTTCTCTTTTTTATTTTTCCCATATTGTCTACTTTTTATAGAAAACAATTACATGGATTTTATGCACTATCCGCTTAAACCCTAAACAAGTGACAACTATACAGCATACGCTATTAAAGAATGCAGGTATTATAGAAAGGAGGCAGCAGCATGCCACCAAGATCGCGTATGCCGCAGCCAAGAGGCATGGGGGGAAGAATGATGCAAGGCCCTGCTCCATATCAAAGACCGATGATGGGAAGAGGCGGAGCTCAAACCAGAAATGGTGGAGGCATTCTTTCTAAATTGCTTGGAGGGGGAAAAGGCGGAGATACAAATATACAACGAGGTGCTGCGTTGCTTGGCAGCACAGGAGCAAGAAATGCAGCTACTGGCGGAGGGATTTTGAAGACATTAACGAATCCGGCTTCTATCAATGGATTCCTTGCCAATTCACAAAAATTCCTACAAACAGCAAGCCAGGTTGGTCCTATGATCAGCCAATACGGCCCAATGGTGAGAAATATCCCGGCAATGTGGAAGCTCTACAGAGGCCTAAGTTCATCAAGCAGCGAATCAAGCACAGACAAGTCTGCTGAAATGAATAAAGTAAAGAACACAAAGACTACCCAAAAAACAGCAGGAACTTCAAATGTGACTGCGGATATTGTAACAGATATTCCAGGAGTAGAAGAAACGCCGGAAAGAGGCCCGCAGGACAGCGGAGTATCTGTTCCAAGAATGTATATATAAATGAATGAGACCCAAATCTCTAGTCTCAGGCTAACAACGAAGTTTTAAGTCTGAGAGAAAGGAGCGAATGGGTCTTTTATTTTTGGCTATCCTCTTTACTATCTCAATATTTTTGTCTTCTTTTAAGAAGTTTTATATAATAATATATGTTAAGATATAATCTGAGTCCTAATACTTATCCGTAAACTAGATGTTTGCTGGACGGATAAAGAGGTTCCTAGTGGGAGGATTACAAATGAAAGTGATAAAGATTGCCCCTAGAGGCTATTGCTACGGCGTAGTTGACGCCATGGTAATCGCCCGTAATGCGGCTTTAGATAAAACATTGCCACGTCCGATTTACATCCTTGGCATGATTGTGCACAACAAGCATGTGACGGACGCTTTTGAAGAGGATGGCATCATAACGTTAGATGGTAAGAATCGCAAGGACATTATTGAAAAAGTGGATAAAGGGACTGTCA
>JAPSHL010000146.1 GCA_031179905.1 Bacillus sp. (in: firmicutes)
GCTTGGAGCTGCAATGATTGCTATCGTTATGATTGATGCCATTTTCGCTGTACATGGCAAAAATGGATACTGGATGACTGAGGGCGGTTTTGAATATAATTTTGTTTTAATTGCAGTTGCAATTGGTGTCGCTTTAACAGGACCTGGTGACTACGTTTTGTTCCATCAACCATAATACATAAGAAAAGCTGGCAGCAGCCAGCTTTTTATATTTTTTTACTTGATGTGTTTAAGCCCCTTCTGCAGGTCAAGCATTTCGTTGCGCAATTGGGAAAAACCTGCGACAAATGGAAGGTTCTTTTGTCCCGGCACCATGTTATTTTCTATTGAAACTGCCATTGTTTCCATTACATAAAGCCATTGAGCAAGCTCATTTTCAGGAAAATCCTTTTCCTTCTCCGATTTTAAACTAACCATTAAATAATGGCTGATCTGCCTAATTGAAACAATGACTGGCCATAATGCCTCCAGCCTGTTCCTGTTTACAAACACTTCCCCTAATGCCGATTGGTAAACCATCATCAAGTTTGTAAGGTTTGTCTGCATTTTACTCCGTTCCTTGCTGTTTGCATATTCTCCCCCTTTATTTCCTGCAAACAGTGCCACAAGCAATTGACTTTGGCTTCTGATTGTTTCTGCAATAAAGTGATTCAGTAAATTAGAAGCGGACTTCCTCCCAATCAGCAATGCTCCCGCAAGGCCAATAAGACTCCCTATTAAAATATCAGTTGCTCTAACAACTGCAAAGTAGGAATAATCAAACAATTGAGATGAATATTCTGCCATGGTAAGAGCAGAAGCAGTAAAAAAGATTGCAGCTAAACCATAATTGCGGACGATGAACAGTTCTGTCAAAAATGTCAGACCGAGGATTAGGAGAGCGACAATAAACCCATTATGCACCGTCAAAAGAATCGTTCCTGCAATAAACAAACCAATGACCGTTCCGAACATCCTTTGGACTGCGCGTTGAAATGTCGCAATGATGGTAGGTCCGGACATGACAGCTGCACAGGATAATGGTATCCAATAAGCTCGTTCAAAGGGAAAAGCATGTGCAATAAGTGCAGCTATCATTAATACAGCGCCATACTTCACTGATGAAAGAAATACAATTGAGTTTTTATCAAAGGCACCTAAAAGCACTGTTTTTAAAGAAGGTTTAATGAGCTTTACGTCATGCTGTAACTCTTCAACTGTTTCATTCAGGATATCAAATGCCTCATTAATTTTCTGGACAATATCCCCCAGCTCTTCATTCAGATAATCAGGAAAAGCAATATCCATGTTGACACCATTTCCAGAGCCTGTAATTTCTGCAATTGAGTTCAATGCCGCTCCTAGTTCAGACGGTATTTTGGTTGCAGGATTACTGGCAAGATTGGAATAAATAGAATTGGCATGCTCATTCAATAGAAACAATTGATTCCACAATGATGTCGCTGTTTTAGAAGAATAACCCGCAAACAACACAGATTCAGCCTCGCTCAAAGCAGTAACAGCTCTATGCTTGGCACTATTTACATCGTTTGTGCCAACTGCTGTCATTAAATCTGCAAGGGCGATATACACCTTTTTAAGCGCTTTTATTTCAGGCTCGTGAGGTTGAAAGAACCAGCCAAGCATTGCTAAAGCCCAGGATAAAGCACCGCCTAAAAAAACAATACCAGCTCGCAAGGGCGATAGAGAGGGATCTACAGGCATGCCAGTTGCCATTGCAAAGCAAAGTACAAAAAACAACGCAGAAGGGCCCTTTATTTTCAAAGCGCCAAAAATAAAGACGGAAACCGTACCAATTAAGCCCAGCATTAGAACAGACAGAGCTGTATACGGTGCCAATATTGTGCCAATGAACATAGAAAAGGTTATCCCCAAAAGAACAAAAAATATCTTTTTTGCCCGCTGGACATATGGAATATCAAAAACATATAAATAGGTGAAGCCCCCTATTCCTGCCAGTAAACCGTATTCAAAACTACCGAACAGTACTCCAATGAATACAGGTAAGGAGGCAGCCAAACCTGCGCAAAAAGCCTTCAGCCATGGAAACGGGTTCCTGTTTACCTTAAAGGATTGTTTAAAAACAGCAAACACCTTCTGAAAATATATTTTAGGAGGAATTTTTTCTTTTGAATTATTCATTTTTGTGAACACTCCTTTGTAAGAAAATCAGCGTTTAGGAAGGTTTATTCGAGGATTATGCTTTAAAGGGGCTATCTTTAGTATGTAACATAATGAGCAGGAGCAGAATGCATATGGACAAAAGCTTTGCACCGTAGTTTAGTATTCCTTTTAACTTTAATGTCATTCAAAAAAAATAAAAGGCCCCCTTCTAATTGAAGGGGCCATTTTTGCTTTTCACTTTTATGCTTTTAGCTTCTCTAATTCCTGTGAAACTTCCTCATCACTGACATTTGTGAAACTTGTCGCTGTAAAACTGTTCAGCGGATTTTTAGTAAAGCCTCCTGCTTGTACCTCTGCTTCCATGAACAAGATTTTCTCCTCTGCTCTTGTTACTCCTCTTACGACATTGTCAGCGTTAAAAGTGCTTGAAACCTTTTGGATTTGCCTGATTGATTTTGCCACATTTGCACGGGATGCTAGCAAAATCTTCTTATGCTGAAGCTCATTATATGTTACTTGAAGTTCATTATACTTTTCTTTTAAGATATTGGTTTGCTCCTTTATTGCTTCTAGCTGCTGCTCATACACGATAAGCTGCTGCTCGTGGTTGATTTTTTCTTGTACTGCAAGTCTTGCTATCCCTTCCTCACCCTTTTCAATAGCAAGCTTAGCTTGACGTGTTCTTCTGCTAATTAATTCCTTTGTTTGTCCAATTAATGCAGCTTGTTTATTTTCTACGAAAATTTGAAGGGATAAAGCTGATTGCGCTTTGCCAAGCTCCTGCTCCATTTCTCTCGTATATTCATTTAACATCACAATCGGATCTTCCATATTATCCAGTAAGCCATTAATATCAGCACTTGCAATTGTTTTTACTCTTTTAAAAATACCCATTTTATAATCTCTCCTTTGTATTTGTGTTATTTTTTTCCCATTCATCTAAAATAGATGCGTTATTAAAATTCACTGACGGCTTAGGTGTATTCATAGCTGAACTATTAATGAAGTGTTCTGCAGATGATGATTGTGATTTCCTCTTGAAAAATTTAACCACAAATGTGATAACAGCTACTGCTATGATTACAAAGAATAAATGGCCCAGCCAAGAAAAGCCTGGTCCATGGTAGAAACCATCCATCATCTGCCCGTGGCCAAATCCTCCTTGTCTCATGCCTTCGCCCATTCCATGTCCGTGAGCAAGCACGGCAGCACCTCCAATCAGCTTTGTGAGGAAGCTAATTGCCAGTATAAAGGAGGCAATTAGTACACCCCAGAAAATACTTTTTTTAACTCTAGCATTCATTATTTTCATTCCACCTTTCCTTTTGATATTTGTAGTTTAGTAGTCTTTGGTGAAAAGATGGTGAAAACAAAAAATAATTTAAAAGTTACACTGAAGAAGATATAAATGAAAATAACACTACTATTTAAAAATAATTATTTTTACCGATAAATTACATGTAAATAATTACTAATAGATCGGATACTTTAATTTTTACAGGAGTGGTATAAATGATTATTTTTGCAAAAAAACAAAAACCAGCTAGTTTAAGAGAGGCTGCTGAACAGGAACTTGATAACGTATTAATAGATGTCAAAAAAGAGGCGAATTTAATTAAGCAGATGGAAGTAATAAATCTCACTTTGGACGATTTAGCAGTAGCACGAGTGCTGCAGCCGCTTATTCGAGAAAATATTGAGAAAATCTATAATCCTATTTATCATCACGCTAATCCAGGAATACGCAAGGTAGTGGACATGACTTCAATCGGAGTAGATTTGGCAGGATGTCAAGAATATGTAATTAGCTTCTTTGATGGAATAATAGATGACCAATTCGCAGAAAGAAGATGGAATATATCTAAATATTATTTAGCGGTAGGTGTAGAGGTTCGTTGGTACCTTTGTACGAATGCTGTCTTTGTAAGCACCATCCTCGACCTTTTAAAGGAAGTGTATAGAGATGATGTCGACAGCCTAATCCTAGCTGCTAATGTCACTACGAAAATATATAATCTTGAGCTGCAGCTATGCCTTGCCTATCTGCAAGAGCTGCAAAATGAAGCTGCTGCGAGGAAGGAAATGGAAGCAAAGCAGCAAGTAAAAGAAACAATAGGTTCTATTACTGAAGAGCTTGCAGCAATGTCAGAGGAAGTTGGGGCATCAGTCGCAGATGTTGTCGTCCGCTCAGAAAGCATGAAAACAGAACTGGATGAAGGATTGAAATCCTCCATCACCACATCGGAATCTTCTATAAAAGGCAGAAGGCAGCTCGATCAAGTTATTGAAGAGACTGTTGCACTGAAAGATAGTGTAAATGAAATTAAGTCTAGTGTCGGTTCGCTTGAAGCTAACTCACGGGAGATTGGCGATATCGTGGCAGTAATCACAACCATTGCGGAGCAAACAAATCTTCTTGCCTTAAACGCTGCTATAGAAGCAGCAAGAGCCGGGGAACATGGAAAAGGTTTTTCAGTCGTAGCAGCAGAGGTAAGAAAACTGGCTGAGCAGACCAAGCTGTCATCAAGCAGTATTACTAGTTTAGTTCTTTCTACCACAAAGCAGATTGAAGATGTTGTGAAACAAATAAATGAAGTAAATTCCAAAACTTTATCCGCGAACCAAAATGTTCAAGAGACAGTAAACAGCTTTGACGAAATCCTGTCAGCAAGTATAGTAAGCACTGAAAAAAATGACCAGAATAATAAAGAAATGAGCAGTTTCTCCGATATTTTAAAAGAAATTGGCGAAGCTGGCTCTAAAGTAGCCGAATTAGCAGATGAATTGAATCAAACGATGCAAGGATATTAAATTAACATCATATACAATAGGAAATAATTAGCCGACGAATAGGAGACTTTTATTCGTCTTTTTTCCTGTCTCTAAGTTTGAGCATCATTCAGCTTCTCGAATATTTGCAACAGCTGCAATCTTTCCTCTTCTGTCAACCTTTCAAACAAGTTTCGGCGTAGCATTTTGCCTTCTTGGTGGGCTTTAACTACTATCTCACTGCCTTTTTCTGTAATTCCCAAATAGATGATCCGACGGTCAGACTCATCTACAACTCTTATGGCCAATCCCTTATGCACTAGTTTTTCCGATAAATGTGTCAAAGTGGGTGGAGTCAAACCTAAAGCCTTAGCAATATCTGATGGACGGCTATTTCCCTTTTTCTCTAAATGGCTAAGAACAAGAATATGGGATATGCCAAGATCCTCATTAAACATTTTATTCCACTTAATGATTAAATTATTTGTAACCTTGTCCATGTTATGGATAATCTCAAAAATAGTCTGTTCTTCCATAAATAATATCCCTACTTTCGATAAGTTAAAAGCCCCTGATACATTTCAGGAGCTCTCTTATCATACATTACTATTGAGCTGAGAATCCACCGTCAATCACTAATTCTGCACCTGTGATGTAATCAGAATCGTCCGATGCAAAGAACAAGGCGGCTTTCGCTATGTCGTTAGGCTGCCCCAACCGTTGAAGCGGTGTTGCTTGAATCAATCGGCCAAGCAGATCCCTAGAAGTGCTCAAAGACTGTGTCATTGGTGTTTCAATGATACCAGGAAAAAGAGCTTTTACACGTACGCCATCATGCCCGAAGGTTGTAGCAGCTGCTTTAGAGATAGCACGGACTGCGCCCTTAGATGCAGAGTAATGATTGAACCCTTGACCAATTTGAGCCGTATAAGATGAAATATTGATAATAGACCCTTTCTTTTGAACTGCCATGTAGGGAGCAACATGCTTAATCCCTGCAAATGGACCATATCCATTGATGGAAAGCATATTATGCCAATCGTTAAAATTAATATCCTTATACTCTTTTTCAGAAGAAATTCCTGCATTATTTACGAGAATATCAATCTTTCCGAATTTGGTTACAACTTCTTTCACTAAAGCTTGCCAATCCTCATCGGAAGCTACATTTAACTTTAGTCCATACACATTTTCCTTCTTCCTCACCTTTTCTAGCGCCGCCTCGTTGATATCTGCAGCTATTACAACAGCACCTTCCCGGTGGAATAAATCCACCATGCATTCACCAATTCCTGATGCTCCGCCCGTGATGATTGCCACTTTATTTTCTAATCTTCCCATCTTCAAATACACCCCTAACTGTCATCTGTTTTTTTATTTAGATAAAACCTATCATCTATAACATTATAACTTCTCTATTTTGTTGTTACTTAGATGTCTAAATAATAGATATCTAAATAATAACAGAATGCTTTTTCTTCGGCAATTAATTTAAACCAGTACCATTAAACTAGAAAAGGCTGCCGGAAAAGTTTAAAGCAGCCTCTTCTATATTATGCAGAAAGATACTTATCTCCTCTTAAGCTAGGAGTCTTCCAAATTTCAACCCACTTCTTAATTGCTGCCACTACAATAATAATTCCGAGAATGAGCATGATAATCGACAATACTCCATTGACGACATTATATCCAGCAGCTTCAGGGTTCAAGTAGACATTTGTAATCATCCAGTAGCCTGCCACGTTAACTGTAGCGAATAGATAGGCCAGCGGGATGAGACATGTTAGCATATAGGAACGTTTATCAGCTATTTTCAGGATGACAGTTGCTCCTACAATCAAGCCGATAGATGCCATCAGCTGATTCGATACTCCAAAGAGTGCCCAAACAGAGCCAATATCACCAGAATATAATAAATATCCCCAAGCTAAACATGCTAATGCACTTGCAAAGATATTCCCAGGCATCCAGTCCACCTTTTTCAACGGCTTATATACCTCGCCAAAAAAGTCTTGAATCAAATAGCGCGCCACACGAGTACCTGCATCAATAGCTGTTAAAATGAAGACCGCCTCGAACATAATCACGAACTGGAAGAAATGAGGTGCTAAGTTTTCAAACCAAGGAATACTGGTAAAAATATAGGTCATTCCAACAGCTAAGGAAACTGCACCTCCAGTTCTGCCTTCCAAATCCAGACCAATTTCCTGGCTTAGTTCAGGCAAATGAACGGCAGACATCCCCAATGTTTTAAATACTTCTGGTGTTGAGTTAATTGCAAAATAATCCCCTGGGTGCAGTGAAACAGCTGCAATCAAAGCCATAATCGCTACTAAACACTCAACAAGCATTCCTCCAAATCCGACAATTTTAATATCCTGCCAGCGATCAAGCATTTTTGGAGTTGTTCCAGAGCCTACGAAGGCATGGAAACCAGAAATGGCACCACAAGCAATTGTAATAGAAATAAACGGCCATACGGGTCCGGCAATGATTGGTCCACCGCCGTGAATAAATTCAGTAAAGGCAGGCATTTGTACATCAGGATTTATAATGAAGACACCAATAATTAATGCGATAAAAACACCAATTTTCATAAAACTGCTTAAGTAATCCCTTGGCGCCAATAGCAGCCATACTGGCAGAGCAGCTGCAAAAAAAGCATAAATCGGCAAGATAATCGCCAATGTTTTTGAATCAAATGTCAAAAACTCTCCTAATGCAGTTTCTTGAATAGAAGGGCCGATAAAGACGCCAATCATAAGGAGAATAAAGCCCACTGTACTAGCTAACTTTAAATTTCCTGTCTTTTTATAAAATAAACCAACACCCATTGCAATTGGAATAGTGATTCCTACTGCAAATGTTCCCCACGGATTTCGTTCAAGGGCATGAAGTACAACCATTGACAGACCTGCCATCGTAATCGTAATGATGAACAGCATCGCAAGTCCTGTACAGAAGCCGGCGACTGGGCCTAGTTCCTCCTTGGCTACTTCGGAAAGAGACTTTCCTTGTTTACGCATTGAAGCCATAAGCACAACCGCGTCATGAACAGCTCCCCCAACGACAGCACCAATTAACAGCCAAAGAAGTCCTGGCAAATAACCGAATTGTGCAGCTAGTATTGGACCAACAAGCGGACCAGCTGCCGCAATCGCCGCAAAATGATGTCCAAACGTAACCCATTTATTTGTCGGCACATAATCCTTCCCATCATTCAGTTCATGAGCAGGAGTTTTTTTTCTCTCTTCCATTTCCTTTAGCTTCATTACCTTAACCGCCATGAAAGTACCATACAAACGATACGCTATCATCAAAAAACACATCGTTCCAACTACAATCGTAATTGCATTCATTTCATCTCAGCCTCCCCAGTAATTATTGCTATTACATGTATATACTACTTTATAGTAAACGTTTTCATTTTCGATTTCAATATCGTTTATTGTCATATTTTAGGGAGTATATTTAAAGGAGCTAAGACATTAATCACTAAACAACGAAAAAGAACCTTTCAAAAGGCCCTTTTTCAGAAATTCTTATTCCAACCATAGATCTTGCAATGCAGTCCGGTTAAAAGCAGTTAAATCCATTTCCTTCTCAAAATAAACGTTCATGTCTCCATAGGTTTCCTCAATAACTGTAAATACTGCTTGTAAATACTCTTCTTTAGCTGCCATCATTGCATCAAACAGGAGAATTTCTTCGTCTTTCAGCTGCCCGGCTAACTCTGCCTTTACCATTTCATGAAACTCACGCATAGTTTCATTTGTAATTAGATAGTCTTCTATTATTGTTTCTTTTGGAACACCTAATGCGGAAAGGATAAGGGCAGCTCCTACACCAGTTCTATCCTTGCCTGCTGCACAGTGATGGAGTATCCCTAGATTTCCCGGGTTTTGGATAACCTTAAACAATCTTTTATAAGAACGATTATTTAACGCCATTTTACCGTACATCTCGGCCAATCCAGTTATTTTTATATTCTTGAATAAATCACTTTTCACTATATCTTCCATTGATTGTACAAGCCCTTGTACTTCTCCTGCAATAGCAGGAATCCTTTCGTTTATGACTCCCTCTAAAATAGGATCTGGTTTAAC
>JAPSHL010000015.1 GCA_031179905.1 Bacillus sp. (in: firmicutes)
GAAGAATCCGCCAATTTCCCGGCCTTGGATTCAAGACTTCACTGCTGCCTACTTAGGAAAGGGAAATTATCAGCCTTATGGGAAAAAGCAAGTAGAAGCTCAAATTCAAGCTTTATATGCAAACGGAGTGAAAGAATTCCTTCTCTGGAACGCAGGCTGTAAGTATACGGGTAATGTGAATTACAAACTGAATAGATAGGAGTTTTTTAAATGCATTGGTATGAAAAGTTAAATGAGTATTTTCCGATTGAAGAAATGAAATCGCAAGAACATATGGAAGCATTATTAGCAGATTTTCCGGAAATCTATTATAAAGATGAAGGAAAACACCATGTTTTGATGTATGCAGAAGCAGAGGATTTTATTTTCATTGATTATCTGTTTGTTTCTGGCGAGTCGAGAGGGCAAGGGTTAGGGCATAAACTTTTAGAGAAGCTCAAAGAAAAGGGTAAACCGATTATCCTCGAAGTGGAGCCGGTTAATTATAAAGATTCAGATACAAAAAAACGCTTAAAATTCTACAAAAGGGAAGGCTTTCAGCATGCTAAGACGGTTGGCTATCGAAGAAGATCTTTAGCAACTAAAGAGGTAAATGAGATGGAAATATTGTACTGGTCACCAAATGATGAATCAGAGGAACTAGTGTATGAAGCCCTCGTGAGAACATATGAAAAGATCCATACGTACCGGGACAGGGATTTTTATGGACAATCATATGAACCAGTTGAACAGGCAGTTCAATTTGATACCGCCAATGAGAAGAAGGATATATTTGACGAAATTTGACTATATTTGAAAGCATATAGAAAGCGTATGTATGTTTCTATCTTATTTTCATTGAACGATTCTTAATTGAGAATGAAAAAAAGAGGTTTATTCAATGGGACAAGCGGGTATTTGCATTAAGAACAGTATAATTAAAAGAAAATATAATGCGCCTAAAAAAAATGAAACCTTTTTACATCTCAATCGTCTATAATAGTAAGCAATTTATTTAGCCTGAAGTTCTCGATAATTTACTGGGAAATAAGGAAAAAGGGCGGGTGGTTATTGGCGTAAACACCAAAATGGGCTGCATATCAATAAAGTATAGCAAGTCTAAGCGAAGCGGAACAAATGATATTGAAAAAAACTATACCAAATTACTTATAATTGGTGTATAATAATTAATATAAATTACTTGATTAAATTAATTACAATTTAAGAATATAACATACTCAAGTATTTATTTTGAATTAACTAGTGGTCTAAAATACATGTCTAAATAAAGGGAGTGTGAATTTGTAAAATGGTAACATTATACACTTCACCAAGTTGTACATCCTGCAGAAAAGCAAAAGCATGGTTAGAGGAACATGAAATTGCTTATAAAGAAAGAAATATCTTTTCCGAGCCGTTATCCATTGAGGAAATCAAGGAAATTCTTCGCATGACAGAAGACGGTACAGATGAGATTATTTCTACAAGAAGCAAAACTTTCCAGAAACTGAATGTTAATCTTGAAACAATGCCTTTACAAAACTTGTTTGAGTTAATTAAGGATAATCCAGGGTTATTACGCCGTCCGATAATTTTGGACGAAAAAAGGCTTCAGGTTGGTTATAACGAAGATGAAATACGCCGCTTCCTTCCAAGGAAAGTTAGAACATTCCAATTGCGTGAGGCACAGCGTTTAGTGAACTAAACTTACGATAAAATAATAATATATAGGTCTGGCTAAAGAGCTGTCCCTGCATAATTGCTGGGCAGTATAGTCAGACCTTTTTTCCTATATTATGAAAGTTCAGTCTAAACTAAGAATCAGCCAAAACCCTTTCGAAAAGGAATTTGGTTTGAAAACAAATTCCTGAGGTAATAATACTAAATATAGTTTGAAGTGAATACGCTTATAAAAAGAATCTCCTCATAAGGGCAAAACCAGTTAGCATAAACATAGGCATATATTGGTTTTTGCTGATTTCAGGATATTTTAATTCCATTTAAAGCGTTTTTGTCATAAAATATAAAGTACAAGGTACAATAGCAGTTGACCTTCTATTTTAAATGAAACATGGGATAAAACGAATATCTGTATGGGGGTTTAGTCCCTTCCATTATAGCTTGAAGGGAGTGTTGCAGAATGGAAATTGAACGTATTAATGATCATACAGTTAAGTTTTATATTTCGTATATTGATATAGAGGAACGCGGTTTTAAGCGAGAGGAAATATGGTATAACCGGGAAAGAAGTGAAGAACTTTTCTGGGAAATGATGGATGAAGTTCATCAAGAGGAAGATTTTATTTTAGATGGCCCGTTATGGATTCAAGTTCAAGCATTGGATAAAGGGCTTGAAATTCTTGTCACAAGAGCGCAGCTTTCAAAAGATGGACAGAAATTCGAAATCTCCATTCCAGAAGACAAGCTGAAGGATTTGCCTTTGGATGACCGTTTTGAAGATTTAATGGATCAGCACTTCACGGTGAAGGACGAAGATAGTGATTTTGGGGATAACCTGGAATTTCTTATCGCCTTTAAGGACTTTGAAGACTTAATTTCACTAAGCAAGCTTCATGGACTTGAAGGAATTGATACGAAACTTTACAATTACAAGAACGGGTACTACCTATACGTGCAGTTCCTTGATGAAGAAACGGATGAAGAAGAAGTCGACAATGCGTTAAGCATCCTTCTAGAGTATGGACAAGAAACGCAGACAACCATACATGTTATCGAAGAATACGGTAAAGTTATCATAGCAGATGAAGTATTTATGGAGCTTAGAAAATACTTTCATTAAATAAATAAAAGAGCCTGTTTAAATGTAAGGCAAGAAATTCACATTATAAAGTCTATATATAGTCATGGATATCTATATAGTAGAAATTGTAATGGTGAATTTCACCTTACAGGTGAACAGGCTCTTTATTTTCCATTTGACTGTTCAAGTTGCTCACATAGTGCGGATTACATAATTGCAAATGGCAGGTGTTACTATGAACCATACAGCAAGGCTAGGAATATTTTTAGGTGCGGCAGGGTTATTTGTGTATGTTTTTAATTTTTTCATTTCCATAAAAGGCGGAATTTTTGGACAGCTCAGCTTAATCATTAGTCTTTGTGTGATATTTATTGGCTTTGTCATTTTTTTTGAAAATAGGCATCCCACACAAACGCTGACATGGCTTGTCGTCCTTGGCAGTTTCCCCGTAGTAGGCTTTATTTTTTATCTCCTTTTTGGACGGAATTACCGGAAAGAAAGAATATACCGAAAAAAGTATTTTCTTGATAAACAAGCATTTCTGCGAATTGAAAGAGAAATTGGCACTGGAACAGAAGAAAGGCAAAAGGAAATGGACCTTCATCAGCAAAACCTGTTCAGGTTAGCAGAAAATATCGGCAACAGCCCAATTTCGTTCGGAACTTCTTCCAGTATCCTCACAAATGGAGATGAGACTTTTTCCTGTATATTGGCTGAACTAAAAAAGGCCGAGCACCATATTCACCTTGAATACTACATCGTCAGGCATGATGAAATCGGACAGCAAATCAAGGATTTGCTGATTGAAAAGGCGAAACAAGGAGTGAAAATAAGGTTTCTGTATGATGCAGTTGGATCCTGGCAGCTTTCCAAACGCTATATTAATGAAATGCGGCAGGAGGGAATCGAAATAGTTGCATTTGGTCCAGTTAAATTTCCCGTTTTAAACAGCAAGTTTAATTTTCGCAATCACAGGAAGATTATTGTCATTGATGGAAGTATCGGGTTTGTAGGTGGACTGAATATTGGTGATGAATATCTTGGTAAAAATCAGTCCATTGGGTTTTGGAGGGACACGCACCTTATGGTGAAAGGGGAGGCAGTCCGCTCTTTGCAGCTGATATTTTTGCAGGATTGGTATTATATGACGAACAGCAGTTTCTTGACAAACGATTATCTTACTCCTATTACGGAAGAAAGTACACATGGCGGAGTGCAGCTAATCGCAGGTGGTCCTGACAATGAATGGAGTGTCATCAAAAGCATCTTTTTTTCAATGATGACATCTGCAACTAAGTCAATCTGGATTGCTAGCCCTTATTTCATACCAGATGAGGACATACTTTCAGCAATAAGGATTGCGTCATTAAGCGGAATTGATGTGCGTATTCTTGTTCCTAACAAGCCGGATAAGCGAATTGTATTCCATGCTTCCAGATCGTATTTTCCTGAGCTGCTCGATGCTGGAGTACGTATATATGAATATGGAAAAGGCTTCATGCACAGCAAGCTGTTAATAGTGGACGGCGAAATTGCTTCCATAGGGACTTGTAATATGGATATGCGCAGCTTTCATTTGAATTTCGAAGTAAGTGCCTTTTTATATAAGACAAAAAGTACTAAAAAGCTGGCAAGTATCTATTTAAAGGATTTGGAGGATGCTGTGGAGCTTGAAATCGATTCCTTCGGCAAAAGGCATATCGGTTTTCGAATTCTTGAATCAACATCAAGGCTTCTTTCTCCACTCTTATAAGGAAGAGGCCCGTCTAGCTTTTTGCTATTAGCCACGAAAACATTTAAGGGAGTGTGACAGGCAATTGTTTACTGCAATAAATGATGTCGGAAAAAGAGTCTGTGCATTGGATTTTAAGGAAAAACACGTGGTGCAGGCGCACAAAAGGAACACCACATTTTATTGTCCTGTATGCAGCAGTATGGTTGTATTAAAGAATGGCGAGAAAAGGCTTCCTCATTTTGCTCACCGAAAGGATATGTCCTGCAGCGGCGGCAGTGAACCAGAGTCTACCTATCATTTACAAGGAAAGCTGCAAATTTTCAAAAGGTTAAAGGACTTAGGATTAAAGCCAGTACTAGAGCCATATTTTCCTTCTATAAAGCAAAGAGGAGATATAGGAGTCATGTGGCAAGATACATTTTATGTGATTGAATTTCAATGTTCATCTATACCAGTTTCCAGCTTGCAAAAACGGACGGAGCAATATCAGAGAGAAAATTTTCAGCCGATGTGGATACTAGGCTATAAGAATGTTAAGCTTTCTAAATGCATATCCCGGCTTTCTGCTTTTCAATCTTCTTTCCTCGTTCCATTCAAGGGCGAATATATCCTCCCGGCATACTGCCCTATACAAGAATCCTTTTATATCCTCCATAACCTAATTCCCGTTACTAAAGAGAAGTTCATGGCCTCTGTAGGCAAAATTCAACTGGATGCCGTCACTTTACATGAACAAGCAGTCAACTTAAGCACTAGTTTTCCATACTGTGATTGGCAAAGCACCATCCACAAACAAAAAAACAACCATATACATTACCACTCAAACGACAATGAACGCTTCTTACGTGAACTCTATAAAAGTGGAGTACATCCCCATATACTGCCTCCAGCACTTGGCATCCCTTTAAAAGAGGGGATTCGGCTTTTAACACCTCCGTTGATCTGGCAGGCATATTTATATATTGATTGTTTTTGGCCAAATCAAAAAATAGTATCCCTGCATAAGATTTATGATGAATTCCAGAACAGAATTACCCGGAAGGACATCACAATTCGCGATCTACCCAATATTATACATGGCGATTGGAAAGATGCAGTTAATAATTACTTAAAGAAACTAATTGAAATGAATGTTATAGAAGAGGTTCGGCCTGAGTTCTTTCAATGGACCGAGGATGTTTGCCAGAATTCAGATAGTATAGCGAAGCAGGAGGAGAATTTCTATTTAAGGATGAAGAGAGGAAGTTTGCAATAATCAGAG
Organism: Bacillus sp. (in: firmicutes); assembly: GCA_031179905.1. Lineage (GTDB taxonomy): Bacteria > Bacillota > Bacilli > Bacillales > Cytobacillaceae > Niallia. Next base: position 5,737 of record JAPSHL010000015.1, read on the forward strand.
TCAAACGGAAATATGATTAATGAAATACAGCAAAGCTACATATGATAAGCTTAGTAAAATCATAAAAGTTTAAAAATAAGCAGGAATTTAGTTATAATAGATAGAAAATATCGGGTAGGAAAATTTTTCGAAATCCGAAAGAAAGATTGGAGGATTTACATGTCTAACGAAACAACTGTAAAAAAACTGCCTTTACGTAATGAAGTTCCAGTAGAAGACACATGGAGACTTGAAGACATTTTTCCAACAGACGATGACTGGGATAAAGAGTTTGAAGAGGTTAAAATCCTTTCTGCAAAAGCAGGGGACTATCAAGGGAAGCTTGCAGAAAGTGCAGATGTTTTGTACGAAGCACTTCAATATCAAGATACTCTTTTAAGCCGTTTAGGAAAATTATATACATATGCCCATATGCGATATGATCAGGATACGACAAATGGCTTTTATCAAGGACTTGACGGCCGGATAAAGAACCTATATGCACAAAGTGCCAGCGGACTTGCTTATATCGTTCCAGAACTTCTTTCTATTGATGAAGCAGTTATAAAGGGCTTCCTTGAAGAGAAGGAAGAGTTGCGACTTTATGAACAATCTTTGGAAGAAATTAATCTTCAGCGTCCGCATGTACTATCAGCAGATCAAGAAGCGCTTCTTGCCCAAGCATCAGAGGTATTGGAAGCATCCAGCAATACGTTCGGCATGCTCAATAATGCAGATATAGAATTCCCGAGCATTAAAGATGAGAATGGAGAAGACGTGGAAGTAACACATGGCCGCTATTCACGCTTTTTGGAAAGTTCTGATCAAAGGGTGCGCCATGATGCTTTTAAAGCTGTCTATGATACGTATGGTAAATTTAAAAATACTTTCTCTTCAACATTGTCAGGAACAGTAAAGAACCATACATTTAATGCAAGGGTGCGCAAGTATAAATCAGCACGCCATGCAGCACTTGCAGCCAATAATATTCCAGAACAGGTATACGAAAACCTTGTAGAAACAATCAATGAATATCTGCCGTTGCTGCACCGCTATATAAAGCTACGTAAAAAAGTGCTCGGTCTTGAAAAACTTCATATGTATGATTTATATACACCGCTTGTCAAGGATGTAAAGATGGAAATCAGCTATGAAGAAGCTCAGGATCATATTCTTAAAGGACTAGCGCCGTTAGGAGAAGAGTATTTAACAATTCTGAAAGAAGGCTTTGAAAACCGCTGGGTTGATATTCATGAGAACAAAGGTAAAAGAAGCGGTGCTTATTCATCAGGATCTTATGGTACCAATCCTTATATCTTGATGAACTGGCAAGATAATGTTAATAACTTGTTTACTCTGGCTCATGAATTTGGCCATTCTGTCCACAGTTATTACACAAGAAAGTCACAGCCATATCCATATGGGAACTATTCCATTTTTGTCGCAGAGGTTGCTTCCACGTGTAATGAAGCATTATTGAACGATTATATGTTAAAAACAATAACAGATGAGCAGAAGCGTTTATACTTGTTGAACCATTACTTAGAAGGCTTCAGAGGCACTGTGTTCCGTCAGACAATGTTCGCAGAGTTTGAACATCTTATCCATGAAAAGGCTCAAAATAACGAGACACTGACAGCTGATTTATTTACCTCTGAGTACTATGCTTTAAACAAGAAGTATTTCGGGGAAGAAGACATCATTATTGATGAAGAAATCGGCTTAGAATGGTCCAGAATCCCTCACTTCTATTACGATTACTATGTATATCAATATGCTACTGGCTTCAGTGCAGCCACTGCTTTAAGTAAACAAATCCTGGAAGAAGGGAAGCCGGCAGTGGATCGCTATATTGATTTCCTAAAAGCGGGAAGCTCTGACTATCCAATTGAAGTGCTGAAAAAAGCTGGAGTTGATATGACGAGCAAGGATCCAATCAGAGAGGCTTGCAAAGTGTTTGAGCAGAAGCTCAATGAGATGGAAAGCCTACTTTCTTAAACTAAAAAGCATGCGGTCATTATAGCCGCATGCTTTTTTATTAATGAAATCCTTTGAACTTCTTGCGATTGTTTATAAACGACAAAAATAGGAAGAGAGAGATAAAAAGAAGTGGCGAGCTTATGTAAAGGGGGATTATATGCATAAGCCCAAGAATATTTAAAAAGAATGTAAATAAGATACATAGCAGCAGTGAAAACGGGATAATAGCCTTCATGTTAGTTTATCTCCTTTCATAAAAATCTTTATGAGCCTGTCAATAATGTATGATTTATAACGGCTAGTTATGAAAGTTTGTCTATTTTGTGAACAAATATACAAACTTATTGATAAGGAGAATGTTAATATGTTATTATTATGTTGTGAAATTAATCACATACAAACTTATACCCCTTTGTTTGACCGTGAAAATTTCTCCCATCCCCTTTGTTAATTAATAATAAAAAAAGGCCTTGCCTTGAGACAGCAAGCCTTTTTTTATGTCTTCACATAAAATTTCGATAAATCCTTATCCAATATACTTCCAAAACATACCGTACTTGGCAGGAATCTGCTCTACTAACTGTTTAAGCTGAAGCTTTTTCATTTCTCTTTCCATCTCTTGGATAGACTTGTTATAAACAACTGAAAGCTCTTTAGAAGCAACAAGGTTAAAGCATTGTAAGAAGGACTCCAATGGAGGCGGATCCGCCTTTTCCGGGACAATCTGGAGCATTTCCTCAATGATTTGTACATAGACCTCATAAGGATAGTATCCAGTAACCTTTATCCCTTCTTCTTCAATGTTTTCATTAAAGAAAACCAATGTCGGGATTTCGGATACCTCCATTTCAGAAGTGATTTTTAAATCGCATTGGAAAGCTTTAGCAGCACTGGTTGAGTGTATGTCTGAAACAAACTCTACAACATCTAAACCGACGCTTGCTGCACAAAGTTTTAACACGTCGAATGTAGCAATATTTTGCTTCTCAAGAAAGAGCATTTCTTGCAATTTCCTTAAAAAACGAATGCCGCATTTTCGGCCTTGTAATTCTGCTGCCTTTAATGCGATTGAAGCTAAATATGGAGAAACGATGGGATTTTCGAACCATAGAGAACCGTCGCATGACATGCCTGTTCTGCTCGCTGTTTGTTCCCAAAGTTCGGCGATATTTTCGTATTTTGCCTTTTTATTCATGTTTAATGTAGCTAATCTTCCGCTCAAAACATGTTTTAAGGAAAAATACTGGCCGTATTCGATCTGAAGCTTTTTAATGATCGGCTCTAAAGCCCAACATTCAGGACATAAAGGATCGACAAACATGTATATTTCAAGGGGTTTGCTATCAGGGCAATTGTCATCGGCTGTTTTCGGGATGGATGTAGACAAATCTTTTTCTATCATGTTTAATCACCTTTATCTTTAGTTTTCCTCCGAATTAATCATGTGTTTTGCTGTCAAAGCAAGTCTTGAAAATAATCCTTCACGAATGGAGTCATCTAGCTCTACTTCATCCATTGCTTCACTCATACAGGACAGCCATGCCTTTGCACGCTTTTCTGTAATGGGAAAAGGCAAATGCCTTGCCCTAAGCATAGGATGGCCGTGTTCTTCAGTGTATATTTGCGGCCCTCCTAAATATTGTGTAAGAAACTGTTTTTGTTTTCTAGCAGTTTCTGTCAAATCATCTGGAAAGATAGGAGCTAAATCGGGGTGTTTGCCAACACGCTCATAAAATGCGTCAACAAGACTGCTAAGCGTTTTTTCCCCAATAATATCATATGGAGTAGGCATTTTATTGACCATCTTTAAAACTCCTTTTTGTCTGTAATAATAAAACTTAATAAAAAGAATACGTAATATTCCTTTAATAATATTAAAAAATCACTTAATGCTATTTTACCAATGGTCTTTTCATTGTACAAATAAATAGCTTGTAAAACTTTATTATCCAATCTTCCGGTTTATGCATGTTTAATTTTTGGTGGAATTTTTCATAAAAAAAATACCCACTGGAAGTACCGGATATTGTTTAAGAAAGCAGGCCGGAAAAGTTTCGGCCTGCAGTTGATTGTTATGCTGTATAATGCTGTGTCACTTTAGTAACATAGTTTTGTGTTTCTTTAAATGGAGGAATTCCACCGTATTTGTTTACATTGCCGGGTCCTGCATTATATGCGGCCAAAGCGAGGCTAACATTGCCGTCATACTTTGTGAGCATTTGTTTCAAATACTTTGTGCCGCCCATAATATTCTGTTCAGGATCATACACGTTGTCCACGCCAAGACCTCTTGCAGTTGCAGGCATTAATTGCATTAAGCCTGAAGCACCAGCATAGCTTGTCGCATTTGGATTAAAGTTGGATTCAACCTTGATAACAGAGCTGATCAGCTTTTCGGGAACACCGTATTTAGCAGCAGCCTTTTGAATAATATTATCAATATCTCCATTGGAGCTCGAATCGGTCTTTGCTAATTTTGTCAAGCTTAATGGAAGCAGGGAGCCTGTTGTACTTGTCTGCAATGGATTTAAACTGGTAGCAGTACTAGTACCTGTAAAGCTGCCCAATGTATTCTGAATAATATTATCTGCTGTTCCTGTTCCGCTCGATGAGAAACTGCCAAGTAGCTCCTGAAATAAATTAGAAGGGGAATTTGCAGTAGTTCCAGCAGTTGACATGTTCTGTAATGCTTGAAGTTCAAATAACACTTTCAATTGATCTATTTTCATGTAGTTCCTCCATATGACTGGTAAACTGTATTGTAGCTAATTAAATGCCGCTTTTATATTTTTGCTCATAAAATCTTCTTACTTTATTTTTAGTTTTTCTTACAGGTATCTGAAAGGACTGAAGGAGTTCTTCGAAAAATGCCTGTCCTTCTTTTCTATCGCTTACTTCATATTCTAACTCATAATCTTCTATATTTAAATAAAAACTGTGATCGAAAACTAGTAAACCATTTCCAGTTTCCTTTTCTGCACGAATGGTGGTGAGGGAACCGAAATAGCGAATACTGTCAGGCGCAATACCCACGCCTTCTAGAAGTGCCGCAAACTGTTCATCTAATATCCGCCCGTTTTGAATCATTTCTTCGCCAGCTTCTGAAGACAGCTGCTTGTTCGTTTCGAGCAGTCCGTCATCATGTGGCTGTTTCAAAGTCAATTCATAGCCTGCCTGTTTTTTGCGGATTCGAAGGGCAGAGCTCTGATCCTTCAAGGCGAAGTCCTCGGTATCAAAGTAATGGTTCTCCTGTTTGAATATTTCATTCTCCTTTATTTGGTAGTAATTGAGCAGGTTGGTATATTCTTCTTTGGTAAGCATGTTTTTAAATTCTATTTCAATATTTTTCTCCATAAATAAAATTTCCTTTCCGGCTGGTTAGCTAAAAGCCTTAAAGTGGTATAAGGCGCTGTTCTAATTGTTATTATCTCTTTGTTTGTTTCTGACTGCAATGTTTAGGATAAATTTATCCAATGTGGTAAAATAGTGCATAGTTGGAGGGTGAAAAAATGAAAGAAAAACTACAAGTATTAAACGCAGAAATGACAGATTCTAAACTAATATTGAAAGTGGAAGAAAGCTATCCAGTCAATGAGCTTTCTGCAAAGGGGCAGATCCTAGTTGATTCAGACGCTTTCGCCTTTATATATTTAGCAGAAAAAGGGGATCAGTACGTTTATATTGTAATGAGTAAAGACATTTGGCCGAGCTTAAAGCAAGGGTTAGAAGCAGGTGCACCAATCTTTTTGTCAAACGGTCTGGATAATCTTGAACTGGCTGATTGGAAAGAGGAAATGGAATACTTAATAGATAATATTGAAGGCAATGGCAATTATGGGGAAGAGATGGAAAGAAGCGTTACAGCCGTTTTTTCTTAAAATAAACCGTCGTACATAATAGAAAGAAACCTATTTAAAATGGGGTGTTATATATGCAGTGGGAGCAATTTTTAGCCCCTTATAAACAAGCGGTTGATGAAATGAAAGTAAAGCTAAAGGGCATGAGGAGACAGTTTGAACATGAAGAAGAGCATACTCCGATTGAATTTGTCACAGGAAGGGTAAAGCCGATTGCTAGCATTCTTGACAAGGCGAATGAAAAGGGGATACCTTTAGAAAAATTAGGGACAGAAATGCAGGATATAGCAGGATTGCGTATGATGTGCCCGTTTGTTGACGATATTATAAGAGTAGTAGAATTATTAAGGAAGCGTAATGATTTCGAAATTGTGGAGGAAAGAGACTATATTCTCCACAGAAAAGAAAGCGGCTACCGCTCCTATCATGTTGTTATTATCTATCCGGTACAGACGATTAACGGAGAGAAAAAAATCCTGATGGAAATACAGATTAGGACGCTTGCCATGAACTTTTGGGCAACCATTGAACATTCGCTTAACTATAAATATAAAGGGCAATTTCCGAAAGACATACAAATGAGGCTTCAGGGAGCAGCCGAAGCTGCATTCCGCCTGGATAAGGAAATGTCTCTGATCAGAGGGGAAATCCAGGAAGCGCAAGCTTTTTTCAATCGAAAAAAGGAGAAGAAGGACAGGAAAAAGTGATTGAAAATCATTTCAAAGAGGAGCTAATCGAAAATGAAATTTGCCGTAACCTCAAAAGGTGATTCAAAATCGGATAATTTAGTACAGCGGTTAAAGCAGTATTTACTGGATTTTGAGCTGGAATATGAGGAAGAAGAGCCGGATATCGTCATTTCAGTAGGTGGTGACGGTACTCTTTTATATGCATTCCACCGTTACAGCAGCCGTTTGGATAAAACAGCATTTGTCGGTGTCCACACCGGCCATCTGGGCTTCTATGCGGACTGGACGCCTGATGAAATTGAAAAGCTTGTTATTGCCATAGCAAAAACACCATACAGCGTGGTCGAATATCCTTTGCTTGAAGTGACTGTCCAATATCAGGATGATGGTAAGGAAACACGATATCTGGCCCTGAATGAATCTACTGTAAAGAGCATTGATGGCACATTTGTAATGGATGTAGACATTAGAGAAGAGCATTTTGAACGGTTTAGAGGAGACGGGCTATGTGTGTCTACTCCTTCCGGAAGCACTGCATACAATAAAGCATTAGGGGGAGCTCTGCTTCACCCGTCTATCAGAGCCATTCAATTAGCTGAAATGGCATCAATTAATAACCGTGTTTTCCGGACAGTAGGCTCACCGCTTATAATTCCTGAGCATCATACTTGTGTGCTGAGACCTGTTAATGAACCTGATTTTCGCATCTCCATCGATCATTTGACATTATTACATAAAAAGGTGAAATCGATTCATTATCGAGTTGCCGAAGAGAAAATACGGTTTGCTAGATATCGGTCATTCCCTTTCTGGAAAAGGGTTCATGATTCTTTCATCTCAGAATGATCATTACGACGAGGAGTGCAAGGCAAGTGACATTTAAGTTAGACTGGATTATGGAAGAAGACAGGGAAGTAATGCTGAAGGAGTTTCTGAAAGAAAGATCAATCTCCAAGTCTGCTCTGACAGATATTAAATTTAAGGGCGGCAGAATAACTGTCAATGATACAGAGCAGAATGTCCGTTATATGGTAAAAAGGGGCGATCGGGTTTCTGTAGCTTTCCCTGTCGAGAAGCCGAGTGAGGGTTTGCTTCCAGAAGAAATACCGCTGAAGATAATATATGAAGATGACTATCTTCTTATAGTGGAAAAACCGTTCGGGATGAACACTATTCCTTCAAGAGAGCATCCTGCAGGAAGTCTCGCAAATGCTCTTGTTGGCTACTATGTGAAGAAGGGCATTGCGGCAACGACACATATTGTCACTAGGCTTGACAAAGATACATCAGGTATTGTCCTTATTGCAAAACATCGCCATGTACATCACCTTCTGAGCGAACAACAGAAGGCCCGTTTAGTTAAACGAAATTATACAGCATTAGCAGAAGGAACATTTGTACATAAAAGCGGCACAATTAATGCACCTATCGGCAGGTGTGATGACAGTATTATCGAAAGAGAAGTAAGAGCGGACGGTCAGACTGCCGTTACACATTACAAAGTTTTAAGCCAACTGTCTGATTTTGCTGCTGTTGAACTGTCTTTAGAGACTGGCAGAACACATCAAATTCGTGTGCATTTGTCTTATATAGGCCACCCTTTAATGGGGGATGATTTATATGGCGGCTCGCGCACTAAGATTGCGAGACAGGCGCTGCACTGCTCAAAACTTGCATTTATTCATCCAATTACAGGCAGGGAACTGGAATGTTCCATAAGCCTTCCAGAAGATATGAAAAGATTGTTTACATAAAAAGTAAAGGAGACTTATCTTTAGTCTCCTTTATTTTTGTTAATCAAAAGTACGGAATTTCTCTGCTATATAAGGCATGGAGGAAGCAACAGATTGAATGGTCATTTCAGGGTAGCTTAGTGCGGAAAGTTGACCGCCGAACACAGCTCCTGTATCAATATTAAAAGTATTGTTAATTGCACGCACTTCTTTAACAGGTGTATGTCCATATACAATTATCGCCTTCCCTGCATAGGAAGCAGCCCAATCCAGGCGGACAGGCGAACCGTCAGGATGGGTTTCTCCAGTTATATCACCATAGAGGACGAATGTTTTTACCTTCTCAGAATGCTTGCCTATAAACTCTTCCTTAATCCCAGCATGAGCAATAACTAATTTCCCACCATCTAGAACATGGTATAAGGGGGAGGTATCATAAAGCTTTATGAATTTGTTCTTGATAACTTCTCTCTCTTTTTTTTTCAGCTGCCCCAATTCTTCAACCGTTGTTTCTAGCCCATGTTTGATTTGGACCTTTCTTCCTATAAAATAACGATAAAGTTTGTTACAGTGATTTCCAGGCACGTAAACCCCAAGTTTCTTTTCAATTAATGTGCAGACGACTTCTATTACACGAAGAGAGCGGGGACCTCTATCTGTCAAATCACCGACAAAGGCGAGCTTTCTCTCCTCGTGATGGACAGGATAACCTAAATCCCAATTATAGCCAAGCTTTTTTGTTAATGCTTGAAGTTCCTCGTAACAGCCGTGAATGTCACCGATAATATCCAGCTTCATTTCGTTCCTCCTATTTTCTTATCTTCTATTCTTCGTACCCATTATCTTTTGTAGGAAACAAAATATTATGAGGAACACAAGTGAAAGTTTTACTTTTAAAAGAATCGGGAATATACAATAGCCCTCTCATTTTTTTGTTAGTCCAATTGTAAAGGAATAATTAACTTGTTATGTGAAATTAGTGAGATGGACGACAAATATTATGATATTTGTTAGTATAGAAGGAAACTTTTGAAAGGAGTCTATTTTGAAAGAGATATACAGCATCCATGAGGAAAAACTAGAAGCAATCCTCCATTCTTTACAAAATGAAAACTTAAAAATATTCAGAGAAGATTTTTTAGATTTGCATCCTTATGATCAAGCTTCATTTTTTAAGGAATTGGAGAAAGAAGACCAAGAGCGTGTCTTTCATTTTCTAGCGCCTGAAGAGATTGCAGAATTATTTGAGCATCTTGAGATGGAGGACCGTGACTATCAGGAACTGTTTGCAAGGCTTCTGCCTTCTTATGTGGCCGATATATTCACACATATGTCAACAGATGACGCAGCAGATATTCTAAACGCTCTTGAGAAGAAGCAGGCTATAGGTTATATAGCCCTTATGCCGCTTGAAGCTGCAAGCAATGTCAAGGCATTAATGGATTATGAGGAAGAAACCGCAGGGAGCATCATGACACTTGAATATGTCAGCCTGTATTCTCATATGACTGTCTCAAGCGCAATGTCCTTGCTTAAAGCAGAAGCTCCCAATGCGGAAACAATTTATTATGTTTATGTGGTGGATGAACAAAAGCATCTTGTTGGTGTAGTCTCCTTAAGGAGCTTAATCGTAAGTGATGATAACACCCTTATAGCTGAAATTATGAATGACAGTGTTTATTCTGTGTCTGTCAGCAGGTCACGGGAGTATGCAGCGAGAAAAATGCGGGATTATGATTTTCTTGCTTTGCCAGTTGTCGATTTTAAACAAAGGCTGATTGGTATTATCACAATCGATGACATTGTTGACGTATTGGAGGAGGAAGCTTCTGATGATTATTCCAAGCTTGCTGCCGTATCGAATATGGATACGGTCGACCAGCATCCTGTTACAGCTGCCAAAAAAAGATTGCCATGGCTAATTATTCTGCTGTTTCTAGGAATGTTTACAGCAAGCTTAATCGGCAGGTTTGAGGAGACGTTGAACAAGGTTTCCATCCTGGCTGTTTTCATCCCCCTTATTGCAGGAATGGCTGGAAACACAGGGACACAGGCATTGGCAGTTGCAGTGCGGGGCATTGCGACAGGTGAATTGGAGAAGGAAAACAAGTTCAAGCTGATAATGCGCGAAGCGGGAACAGGACTAATAACAGGCGGAGTCTGTGGAATACTTGTAACATTGGTCGTTTATATTTGGAAAGGCAATTTCTATTTAGGACTGTTAGTAGGTGCGTCAATATTAGGAACACTCATTGTAGCGACGATTGCAGGTTCTATAATCCCTATATTGATGAATAAATTAAAAATTGATCCTGCAGTTGCATCTGGTCCATTTATTACAACATTAAATGATATTATCAGCATCCTGATTTATTTTGGGATGGCGACGATGTTTATGGGATTTTTGACTAGTTAAATTCGTTTGTAAAAGAAAAAGGTAATTAGCAAGGAGGAAATGAAATGGAACACGGCGCTTCTGTAATGTCATTAATGATTGTTATAATCGTGGCATTGCTGACACCGATTATTTTGCACCGCCTGAAGCTGAATGTCATTCCTGTTGTGGTTGCAGAAATCATCATGGGTTTAATTATTGGTAAAAGCGGATTTAATATTGTTGAGCAGGATACTTGGCTTGAGACATTATCCACATTAGGGTTTATTTTTCTAATGTTTTTAAGCGGACTGGAGATAGATTTTAAGTCCTTTTCCAGCAATAAAAAAAGGGAAGTATTGCCGAACGGGAGGCTAGAACCAAAGCCGTTTTCAACAGCCTTCATCATTTTTGCCGCTATTTTTGCTTTATCGGTTATTTTGAGCTATCTATTTGTGCTCGCAGGCTTTGTGGACAGTATTTTCTTGATGACTATTATTATCTCTACTATTTCTCTTGGAGTGGTCGTCCCAACATTAAAAGAAGCAAAGATCATGAAAACGGCAATAGGGCAAATCATTCTGCTTGTAGCAGTTATTGCTGATCTAGCGACAATGATATTGCTTGCCGTATTTGCTTCCATTAATGAAAGCGGAGGTAACACATGGCTGTTATTAATCCTATTTGCAGCAGGGGTGCTGTTATATTTTGCAGGCATACGCTTTAAAAACAAAAATACTGCAGATTCCATGTCTAGAGGAACTGTTCAAATAGGCACAAGGGCAGTGTTTGCATTAATCATTTTCTTAGTAGCGCTGTCTGAAACAGTCGGTGCAGAAAATATTCTTGGTGCTTTTTTGGCAGGGGTGCTCGTGTCACTCTTGTCACCGAATGAAGAGCTTGTACATCAATTAGATTCTTTTGGATATGGGTTCTTAATTCCGATATTTTTCGTGATGATTGGTGTTGACATGGATTTATGGTCGCTATTTACAGATCCGATGCTCCTTTTGTTTATACCGCTCCTATTGCTTGCATTGTTAGTAAGCAAGATGCTGCCTATTTATTATTTGAAAAGGTGGTATGATAACAGGACAATAGTGTCATCAGGATTTTTACTTACATCAACATTGTCACTAGTGATTGCGGCCGCAGCGATAGGAGAAAGAATGAATATTATAACCTCGCAGATGAGCGGGATATTCATTCTCGTAGCAATCATCTCCTGTATTATCACACCAATCGTTTTCAAAAAGCTCTTCCCTAAAGAAACAGCAGGGGAAAGGGCAGTAAATATTTCTATCATTGGTGTAAATCAGATAACAATGCAGCTATACCAAGAGTTGAAGTCCCCTTATTATCAAGTGAAATTCTATCATAAAAAACAAGAAAAACATGATCTTCAAATTGCAGATTCTTTGTTTGAGATAACAGAATTGGACAATTATACCGAAGAAGTATTAATGGATACAAACATATCGGCATCTGACATAGTAGTAGTTTCTACTGGTGACAGCAGCGATAATGAAAGAATGAGCCTCTTATTAAAGAAGACAGGGATTGATAGGGTTATTTGCAGGATGGAAGACCTCGATAAAGAAGCCTATTTGCAAAGTGAAGGAATTGAAGTGTTTTCATCTTTTACATCAACTAAAGCACTGCTTAAGGCGATGATACAATCTCCAAGCATTCTGGCATTGTTAGGGAATAACGAGACATCTTTACATGAAATAACAATTAAGAACAAAGGATTTGAAGGAATGACATTAAGAAAGTTCCCGTTCACTGGCGATGTTATTTTTGTTCGTATCTTTAGGGGAAGAGATTCGGTTATTCCTCATGGAGACACGGAGCTTCAATTGCATGATCATTTAATCGTTACGGGATCAGAGGAATATGTTAGGGAACTGAAGAGAAATTTAGAGCGTGTTTAGTAAACGTTACAGTGGAAAATAAACAAAATGACTACTGTAACAGTGCTTTTCTTTTTGAAGATAGTATAGTAAAATTAGTACTAGGTACTAATAACTTGTGATATATATTAGGAGGATAAAATATGAGCTTTTCATTAAAGGGCAAAACCTATGTTGTAATGGGTGTAGCGAACAAAAGAAGCATTGCATGGGGGATTGCTACATCTCTTCATAATGCAGGTGCTCGTCTAGTGTTCACATATGCTGGAGAAAGACTGGAAAAGAGTGTTCGTGATCTTGTTGCTACACTTGAAGCAAGTGACAGCATTGTCTTGCCATGTGATGTTACGAATGACCAGGATATCGCACAATGCTTCCAAACGATTAAAAACGAAGTTGGCACAATTCATGGAATCGCTCATTGTATCGCTTTTGCAAACAAGGAAGAATTGCAAGGAGATTATATGAATACAACAAGAGAAGGCTTCTTGCTTGCGCATAATATCAGCTCTTATTCTTTGACAGCGGTAGCGAAGGAAGCAAAAGGCTTGATGACTGAAGGCGGAAGCATTGTTACATTAACATACCTTGGCGGAGAACGTGCAATCAGAAACTATAATGTAATGGGTGTTGCAAAAGCTTCCCTTGATGCAAGTGTCCGTTATTTAGCATCTGATTTAGGTAAGGACGGCATCCGTGTTAACTCTATTTCAGCTGGTCCTATCCGCACACTTTCTGCAAAAGGTATCAGTGACTTTAACTCCATTCTGAAAGAGATTGAAGAGCGTTCACCGCTAAGAAGAACAACAACTCCTGATGAAGTGGGAGATACAGCTGTATTCCTGTTCAGCGATATGGCAAGAGGTATTACAGGCGAAAACATCCACGTTGATTCAGGCTTCCATATTATTTCTTAAGATTAAAAGTATAACCAGCTTAGGCTGATTGTAAAAAGCGCTGCTCTTAGTTTGGCAGTGCTTATTTATTTTATAAAATTGGCCCGTGGCTATATGAATATCCTTTTTTTGAGAGAAATACATTAAAACTAAAGCTCCTTTATTAACATTAAAGCATGCCCCAGCATACATTAAGATGAAGTAGGCAAAGCGACCTGCTGTCTATTTTTGTATTCCTATATGTATTAGGAGGTGACTTTAACTTTATGAGGAAAAAAACGGCAAGAAAAGCTTCCCCTCTCTTGTTTCAGCATACGGCCCCTCCAGCTGAAAACATGCAAAGCACATTCTCTGCTAAAAAAGAGCAATCACGTAGGCGAAGAGAGGAAATGGATAAAGCTGCTTTGGCTAAAAGAGCAAAGCAAACCGATAAGGATAGTAATATCGGGATGATTGAGTCCCCAGCGGCTGTTCGGGATCAAATACATGACTACAATTTAGAGCAGGCGGAAAAACAAGAAAGCCAAGTTCGACAACCAGCCTTCCGAAGGCTGAAAAGCTTCAGGGAGATGGGGATAGAGGAAAGGCTGACATATCTTTTTAACTTTCCAAAACAGCTGCCTCCTGTTGCGTGTATCCTGACGGTTGAAGAGAATCAGCAAATTAGAGGGTTTATAATTGGCAAAGATGATAAGGCAGTTATGGTAAAGTTGATGGATGGTGAGGAAATCTCGCTTTTTACTAAGAAAATTACAGAGGTTAGAATGGTCGGTATTTAAGACATTCCGGCTTGAAATGGAAAACGCACTGCTAAAAGTGCGTTTTTTTTTGCGCATATGTAGCTTTAGTCTAGAAAGGCAGTTTGCTGATGAGGGCTGGAAATGACTGAATGAAGAAGATACAGCATCTTCTCATCAGTAATAATAGAGAGCCAGCAGCAAGTGGAATTTGTGTGGGATGGTTAATTTATGGAAAACTTTATATAAAAAAATAAACAACCAGCCATTATAAAATGACTGGTTGAAGGGTGAAAATTACGCTTATATTAATCACAGATGTCTAAATCAACGTCAGCAATGCATTGTACGGCACAGAAGCATTTCAAGTCAACTGTAATGCAGTCGCTTGTGCGACGGAATCCATCCAATTCACAGATCTTACCAAGGTCAATGCCCTTAGGTCCTGTGATATCAAGTGTTTCTCTGCCAGAGTGAGTGTTAGTAACTGGTGCAAGCACTCTCAATACTGCACAGCAGTTGTCGAACACTTCTTCTACGCGGAAGAAGATGGATACACATGCACAATCATCTCCTCTAAAGAAAGCATGGAAAGGTGATCCGTCAGCTGTTTTTAATACAAATACACGAGTATCTGCTTTACTGCGTTTTGTTGGGGAAACAAGTGAACCTAGCGGCTCAGAAAAGCAGTTTGTTTCGCATTCGCAGTTGTCTTCTGCACTATCTTGAATATCTTTAATGGCGCGAACCACTTCGCAAACACAGCTAGAAGTACCGAAAACATCATCTTTTTTTCCACAACCCATAATTGATTTCCTCCTTGTTTGTTTCTTTCTTTGTGATACTACACTACTAACATATTGCCAAAGGTCGTCATGGGTTACGGACAAACGCCTTTTTTCTTGAAATTTAGGCATATGCCCTAATTTTTGGCTTTGTTTAGATGGCTGTCACAGAAATAGGCACTTAAAGACTGCTTTCTTCATATTAGTGTGTATAAGGAGAGAAATAAAAGGAGGATAATTAATGTGAATATAGAATGGATGGAGCTGCTGCTTTTAGTGTTAGCCACATTTCGCCTGACAAGATTATTGGTGTTTGACCGCATAACAGAATTCCTTCGCAAGTTAGTACTTGATGAAACTCTTGAAAAAAATGAAGATGGTGAAGATGAGATATATTATGTTCCAAAGTCCGGAAAGGTTAGGGGATTTTTAGGGGAATTGATCAGCTGTTATTGGTGTACAGGGGTATGGTCAACTGCTTTCCTTGTGTTTTTGTATTATTTCCTTCCAGCAGTTTGTGCACCAATTGTGCTTATACTTGCCATTGCCGGGGCTGCTTCTATAATGGAGACAATCGTGCAGAATTTAATTGATAATCATTAAAAATCGGTATCTATATCTAGGCTAGATATTCACACAGAGAGAATATCTACTCATACAATATGGTAGACATATTTTGATGTCTATACTCGAACGGGAGGGCTTGTTAATGAAAAAACCGGCAAAAAAAGAAGAAGCACCAGCTGCTATTTCCCGGAAAAAAAAGGTGAAAAAGAAAGGCTGCGGCTGTGGGAAAAAGATTAAGACAAATAGCTGAAGATAAAAAAGAAGAGCGGAATTGCCGTTCTTTTTTTGTTCTTACAAAAATTGGGGCTTTGAATTTCTTATTTTTTTTCATAAAAACCAACAGAAACGAAAAAAATAAACCAAGGAAAAACCATATATCTTTTACATAGGAAGGGACAAATATGACAAATCACAAACGTATTTTTGTTTTACTTATTTTAATGCTCATGGTGCTGGCCGGATGTGAAGAATCATCTCCTTCTAGCAGGAGTGCTTTATTTACGAAGGTAGATCCAGCTCCGTTGACAATCACTAAAAATCCAGACCAGCTTGAGCAAATACTAGTGGAGCAGGTAAAAGATGAAGCAAGCTCAGTTAAATCCATCTATGATGTAGCGGTCATAAAGGGAAAGAAGGAAATTTTAGTTGCTTATAAAGTGAAGCATATGTCCAGGTTCCGAATGAAAGGCATTGAAAGTGATCTGAACAAAATATTGAGTGATAAGTTTCCAGATCATACATTCACTGTTTCAAGTGACTATAAAATATTTCTTGAAGCAATAAGGCTCAGGGATAAAATGAAAAATACTGACTACAGTGAAAAGAAAGCGGACAAACGGCTTAAGGAAATAATTAGTCTCACCAATGAACTAACATAAGGAGAAGGTAATCATGGCGAAGAAAAAAAAGACTCCACAGCAAAAACAGTATGAACAATTAGAAAAAAAATATGAAACAAAAAGACCAGTTGTAAAGAACTGTATAAAAGCTTTTTTTGTAGGAGGCTTTATTTGTATGCTCGGACAGTTACTTTCTTTTTTGTATATTTACTTTTTTCCTTTTACAGAGCAAACTTCCGGAAATCCAACAAGTGCAACCATAATATTTCTGTCCATGCTTCTGACAGGCTTCGGCATTTATGATCGGCTTGGCCAATTTGCGGGTGCAGGCAGTGCAGTGCCGGTGTCAGGGTTCGGAAACAGCATCATTTCTGCTGCGATTGAGCATCGTACAGAAGGGTTTGTATTAGGGGTTGGAGGTAATATTTTTAAATTAGCAGGCTCCGTTATTTTATTTGGTGTCTTTGCTGCTTTTGTTGTTGCATTGATTAAAACGATTATTTTAATGGCTAGGGGGGTTATGTAATTGCTGAAAGGAAAACAGTCATGGATTTTTGAAAACCACCCTGTCATCCAGTCTACAGGAGTATCAGGCGGTCCTTTTGAAGGGAACGGAAATTTAGCGAAGGATTTTGATATTTTGCATGAAGACTTATGGATGGGTAAGACATCTTATGAGCAGGCTCACAGAGTGCTTTTAGAGGAGGCGGCCCAGACTGCTCTGAAAAAAAGCGGCCGTACTGCAGATGATGCGCAGTTCTTTATTGCCGGAGATCTAATCAATCAAATCACACCAACCAGCTTTGCTGCCCGTGACCTGAAAATACCTTATTTCGGCTTATTTGGCGCATGTTCTACTTCAATGGAGGGGCTGGCAATCTCTTCTTTTATCGTCAATTACAAAGGAGCAAAGAATATACTGACTGGGGCATCGAGCCATAATGCAGCTGTTGAAAAGCAGTTCCGTTATCCGACTGAATATGGTGGTCAGAAGCCCCCCACAGCGCAATGGACTGTCACAGGAGCGGGAGTGGCATTGATAACAGAAAATGATGGAACACATGAAAATTGCCCTTACACGACTTCTGCAACAATAGGCAGGGTAATGGATATGGGATTAATAGATCCATTCAATATGGGTGGTGCAATGGCTCCAGCTGCTGCCGATACTATTGAAGCTCATTTTAATGATTTAGGTGTCGACCAGTCTCATTATGATTTAATCGTAACGGGTGATTTAGGTAAAATCGGCAGAGATTCAATGTTGGCTCTTCTTGAGGAAAAAGGTATTAGTATCGATCGAAATAAATTTAAAGATTGTGGTTTGCTTGTATATAAGAATGATCAGCCAGTACAATCAGGCGGCAGTGGTGCTGGATGTTCTGCGACTGTTTTATATGGCCATCTGTTGAATGAAATGAAAAAAGGGGTTTATAAGAGAATACTTGTCGTTGCGACAGGTGCATTGTTATCACCGCTTACGGTTCAGCAGGGAGAATCAATTCCATGTATTGCTCATGCTGTATCCATTGAAATATAGGAAGGAGGAATAGTAATGCTGCCAATGTTTTTTTGGGCATTTGTGATAGGCGGATTGATTTGTGTTATTGGCCAGCTGATGTTTGATGTGGCAAAGCGGACACCAGCCCATACATTAACCACTTTAGTTGTTGCAGGTGCTATTTTGGATGGTTTAGGCCTGTATGAGCCGTTTGCCGACTTTGCAGGAGCTGGTGCGACAATTCCTATTACTAGCTTCGGAAACGCACTAGTTCATGGTGCTATGCAAGAGGCTGAGACACATGGTTTAATAGGGGTTTTGACAGGAATGTTTGAAGTTACAAGCTCAGGTATTTCTGCTGCGATTGTTTTCGGTTTTATTGGCGCTCTTATCTTTAAACCAAAGGGTTAATTTTTTCCATTAATTTTCGCTATGCTAGACAATCGTACATTTCACAAAAGCTTAGGAGCTTGCCTATACATAATAGCTCTCCATCCATATGCTATTAAAGAATATAGGAGAAGTGAGGTGAAGGTGTATGTGTTTCGGCGGATATGGATATGGAGGCGGCGGCTATAGCGGCGGCGGTTATGGTTCTTCATTTGCTTTGATTGTTGTTCTTTTCATTCTATTGATTATTGTAGGAGCTAGCTTCTACGCTTAATAATTAGTAAATGAACGAAAGGATAGGTTTTCCTATGGGAAAGCCTATTCTTTTTATTTTTTCATTTTAATGCAAGCGATATTTTCACCTTTTACGTTAATCTACATACTATGTAAAGTAGCTCAAGAAGGAGGAAATACAGGTATGAATAACAACTTCTTTAAGAATATAGAATCAAAAACTGGTGTGAACATGAAAGACATTTTTGATCTGGCTAATTCTTTGCAAAATGCAAACTTTAAAGATGAAAAGACGGTAAGGGGCGTCATTCGTCGAGTATCCCAAATTGCTGGAAAACCAGTTCCAAAAGAAACAGAAGATAAGATTGTTCAGTCCATTGTTAAGGATGGAAAACAGCTTGATTTCAACACGTTATCCAAAATGATTAATAAAAAGTAATTTGGTGGGTAACCTCATCTCTATAGGTTACCCCCTTTATTGTTAGTGTTTTTGTGCTGGTGCCAGTCTTACAGCGGATAAGAAACGGGATGCTTTTGCTTTTCGTCCTCTTAAGTGCATCGGGATGGATACATAAAGCTCTTCCTTTGATCTTGTCATGGCAACATATAATAATCGCCTTTCCTCTTCCATAGGCAGACTCTCACCATTTCTAAATGCTTCCAATGCATAATCATGAGGAAGGGAACCGTCAACGGCGCCTAAAATGTAGACATTTTTATATTCAAGCCCTTTTGCACGGTGGATTGTTGTCAGGCTAATTGCATTTTTTGTATCTTGATATTGCTTTTTTAATTCTGTGTTCATGGCAATCATATGGTCTGTATAGGCAACAAATTCAGCAATAGTCCCGAACTTTTTGGCGACGACTTTAAGATCCCGAAGATCGTCAGAGCCTTTGTCCCACTGATTTCCTTCATTACCCCGTTTTTTTATAAACTCCTGAAAGCCTAGTTCCTTTTCAATATAGGCAATTGCTTCTAAAGGAGCAGATGATTTCAGCCTTTTAATGGCAGCTGGTATTTTCTTTAGTCTTGATTCCTGAAAAGCAAATCCAGTTTTAATTTTTGCGAATGCATCAGCCAAGCTGCAATCTTCTAAAATACTTAATGCCTTTAAATCTTGCAGTACACTTTTCTTAAGAAATAATGTCGGCAGAATACTATTAACTGCATGCTGATCATCTGGATCAACTGCAAGCTTTAAGTAACCAATCATACTTTTGACGATAAATCGGCTGTAAAAGGAACCGGAATCTTGCTCCAGTCTAAACGGCAGGCTCGATGAGGAAAGTCGTTCAAACATGGCTCTGCTATTCGTATTTGTTCTAAACAGGATAGCGAAATCCTTTGGTTCTGCACCCATTTGAATTTTTTCTAAAATATCTGTCACAATCATTGTTGCCTCTTCCTCTTCGTCATAAGGATAGAAGAGGACGGGGTTTTGTCCAGTATATGTCGCAGCCATCTTTTTCGGACGCCTGTTTTTGTTAGCTTTTATAATTTCATTGGCTGATGATACAATTTCATTAGTAGAGCGGTAGTTATTTTTTAAATAAATAATCTTGGCGTTTTTAAAGTCCTTTTCATAATCCAGCAGGTATTTCGGGTCACTGCCGCGAAATGCATAAATAGCCTGATCATCATCTCCGACTGCATAGACACTTTTCGCTCGTTTGGACATTAATTTTATCCATTCATACTGGACTTTATTTATATCCTGAAATTCGTCAAGCAGGAAATAGGAGAATCTGTTTTGGTATGTTTCAAGTATCTGTGAATTTTCAAGAAAAAAGAAATATCCGCCGACAAGCATATCATCAAAATCATATTGATCTTTCCTATGCTTTGTCTCTTCATATTTTTTGTAAAGCGGCAATACCTTCTCTTCCCAATCAGAAGCAGGCTTTATTTCATTTGGGAATTGTAAAGAATTCTTCCAAGCTCCAATTAATTGAAGCGCAGCATCGAACGGAAACTCTTTCATATCAATTCCTATTTCTGCTCCAATTTCTTTCAGTATTAATTCTTTTTGCCAGTTGCTGCTCAGCAAATTTGTCCTTTTCCATTTGTTTGGTTCGTGAAAAAGGAGTATTTGATACAGAATGCTGTGGAATGTCCCGGAAACAATCCGGCTGATAACGGCCTTTGTCATGTCAGGATATTTCATAAGCCTTTCTTTCATCTCTAAGGCAGCTTTGCTAGTGAATGTTACGAGCATGATAGAGGCAGGATCAATTTCCTTCTCATGAATAAGATAGGCTGTTCGTGCAGTCAGCACTCGGGTTTTTCCGCTTCCGGCACCTGCAACTACTAAAACCGCTTCCTTTTCAGTAGTGACCGCATTGCATTGAGATTCATCAAGCTGGACTCCGCTAAGTGAAAGAGCATGAAGATAACTGTCTGTCACCTTGAAATCAGCAATTCCCAGATTAGCCGCAGTGTCAGTCGCAGTTTGAATGATTTTTGGTTGTTTAAAGCTAATCTCTTGAATGGGGGCCGAAATGCTTCGGGATTTAGGCAAACGAAACCCGTTTTTTTCTGCATATTCGACAGTAGCAGCTGCTTCACCGGCTGCTTGTGACGGACTTTGCTCGCAGGGCTCTGAAGTAGAAACATGGTAAAAATGCGGTTTCGATTTAATGCCCAAATAAAGCTTTACGGTTTCACCGCAGACTGAACAAGCAAGAAGCCCTTTTTTTCCGGCTTCATGCCATTTCTGCCAGTCACTTCTTGTATCAGAATATAAATGTATCAATCTATCATAATAATAGGCTGTTTCCATAGTTAAACCTCATTTTCATACAGTACTCTATCTTTACGTGCTTAAATTTTAACGTACTTATTATCATAGCAAAATAAAAGGTCATATTAAAGGAAATAACGAAGTTTAACATATCTAGAAATAGGGTAAGGATAAAAAAACATTTAGGAGGCGCAGCGTATGGGCTATATTCTTCCAGTGAATAACTATCAATATGAACAGTATGTAAGACAGGATATCTCTCAAAAGATTAGTCCTGTTAAGAGTCATAAGGTGTATGCACCTGCAGCAATATCGAATACATATGAGGGCAGGGAACAGCGTTATGTTCCAAATAACAAAGAAGCTTCCAAACGGAGGATGGAAGGGGCGGATAAGCTCATTGCTGAACTGACTGGAAAGGGTCGAGAATTTAATGAGCTTGTCTAATCAATAGCTTTGTACATATAAAGGAGCATCTTCCTGCCATTCGGCATACAAAACCGTTTTAGGGGAATTAATACCTAAATGAATTAATTCTGAATTTAGTCTTTTTTTATCCCAGCCGACAGTTGTCAGATTTTCCTCGATTATTTCTCCATCTAAAATGAGACTTAAAGGCATAGTGCTGTCTTGTTTGTCCAACTGCAGTTCTGCTCGGGTTGGACTTGTATATGCCTGTTTTTTTATCGTGTTGACTGTCCCATCTGTTTCTAATATAGCATAATGGCATTCTCGTATAGAGAAGATATCCTTTGAACGAAGAAGATGCTGAAGCTGGTTCAGGTCGAGGTGGTTTTTTTTCAGTTCTCCATAATCTATTTTTCCATTTTGGATGATGATGGAAGGCTTCCCTTCCAGTAAACTGCGCGACCGGCGGAACTTCTGGGTCGAAAACTCTGTCAGAAAAATTAAAAACCCCCAAATAATTACAGCGTATAAAATTTCCTTTATACCTGTAGAATCATCATACATAGCGTTTCCGACTAACTCTCCAATGACTAGTACACAAACAAAATCAAAAGTTGTTACTTGAGTAATAACGGTTTTTCCTAGTATTTTAGTAAAAAGGAGAAGTGCGATAAATCCAAAAACAAGCTCTGAGCCAATATGCAAGAAATCCATATATTTATCATCCTTTCTCCTCCGTTATTCTAGACAAGAAAGCAAGAAAATAAACAGGGGAATGTCAGCTGACATTCCCCTGTTTATTTAAGAAATACTTTAAAATCTTATAAAGCACCTTGTTTGTCATTTCCGAGACGGAAAGTTTCAAATACAGTCCAAGAGCCATTTTCTAATTCATACAGGAGGTGAAAGCGGTCTGTACTTTCCTCAAAACTGAAATTACGCATTCTTAAGCTGCTGTATAGATCCAGATGCTCATCATTTGACAGCTGCTGTCCAAGCGTTACGTGAGGAATGAAAGGATGCTCCTGTGGTACGCCGATTGTGTTAACGATTTCCGTATGTAGGTCCTCTAAATCGGAATTCTGTTCGATTTTTAAATAAATAACATTATTAACAGGCTGAAATGTGCTTATTTTCAAAACTTTAATAGCAATGGAATGGTAATGGCTCGCCACCTTTTGCAATTTGGCGCTGATGGTTTTTATTTCATCATTGTCTGCATTGAATTCGCCTACTAGCGTTATATGAGGCGGTACTAAAGCGTATTTCGGATCATAGCGCTTACGGTAAGAATTAGCTAAGTCTTGCAGTTCTTTTCCTGGAAAAATAGCGATGCCATACTTCATGGTTGAAACCCCCATTTCTTCTCTTCAATTAATGTTTATTCCTTAAGACAGGCATTTTTCGCCTTACAAGCAGTTTTTCAGTATCTGTTAGATATTATAACAAATTTATAAATTGATGTTCAAAAATATCTGTTTTTTCATTATTTTCATATATAAAAACTTTCGTTTTAGCTGCCGTACATATGCAAAAGAATATTCTTCAAGTAAGGCTGCCAGTATTTCCAAGTATGATTTCCCTCGAATTCTTCATAATGGTAATCGGCATTAGATGCATGCAGCAGTTTAGCCAAGTCCCTATTCGGTTCTAGGAAGTCCTCCAGTGTGTTGCTGGAGGTCTTAACTGCTGTTTCCTCGGTTCCAATGATATGGAATATTTCCAGAAGATGAAAGGGCTGAAAAGCTGCTACTTCAGAAAGTACTTCTTCGTTTACATATGGAGACTGAAGCACAACTTTGCCAAATGTATGCGGATACTTTAATGCAGTCATAAGTGAGATGGTTGCCCCAAGCGAATCGCCGATAAGCCCTCTGCCGAGTCCCATTTGGTATGTTGGGAATTCACTGTCCAAAAATGGAACAAGCTCATGAGCGAGAAAGCGAATATAATGTTGAAATTTTTCGCCATCGGGGTGATATTTGGATTTTCTATCAGCAACGTCTGCATATGGAATGCCAACAATGATTGTCCCTTCAATATGGTTATGCATCTGCAGTTCATCTGCAGTTCTGCCAATACGGCCTAGCTGGAAATAATCTTTCCCATCCTGGGCAATCAGGAGATGGTATTTATATAAATCGGAATAGTTTGGCGGTAAGTAGATGAGCAGTTTAATCTCTTCTGTCAAAGCATTGCTGTAAAACAATATTTCTTTAATTGTCCCTTTAGTAGACATAATTTGCTCCTCCATTTTTTAATATTGATAAGCTTAGTTTAGCATAAAATCCCTTTTCCTTGCAGTTTCTCTGTCCATTTTCATAAATAACCAAAATACTATATATTGTGTATATTTAGTGAACTCACCTACTATATATTGATATTCATAGAGGGGGTTATTTATAATGAGGAGGAATTAAGCGTTGAGGGAGAGAAAGAAATGGGTACATATGAAAAGTTGATGAATGATTTTGCTGATATAACAACAGGGGAGCGCATAGACCTTATCCAGGAAAATGCAAATATGGACGGTGTTTCTCCAATGAGCCATATGATGCATTTTGCTTCTGCTTCAACAAAGCATTTTACAATTGAAAAGCTTTTGTCTGAAAGAGCAAAAAGTGCCTATTTAAGCGGTTATATCCACATCCATGATCTTGACTTTTATTCGTCAGGAACTGCAACATGCTGCCAAATTCCAGTCGGTAAGATTCTAAAAGGGGGCTTTAATACTGGGCACGGCTTTATGAGGGAGCCGAAAAGTATTATGAGCGCCATGGCGCTGACATCCATTATCCTGCAGGCTAATCAAAACCAGCAGCATGGGGGACAAGCAGTGCCGCTGTTTGATTATGATTTAGCTCCATATATTCAAAAATCCTTTAATCGTCATAGAAACAGGTTAGAAGGGCTTTTTCCATGTGTGGAGCAAAGGAATGAAATTGCCTGGAAATGGACAGAGGAAGAAACTTATCAGGCGTGTGAGGCGTTTGTGCATAATTGTAATAGCATGCATTCCCGAGGAGGAGGACAGACACCGTTTGTCTCTGTTAATCTTGGCACTAACATATCAGAGGAAGGAAGATTGCTAACAAAAAGCTTGCTGCTTGCTGTAAAGGCCGGATTAGGCAAAGGGGAGACGCCAATCTTTCCAATAATCGTCTTTAAAGTAAAGGAAGGCATCAATTACAGCAAGGGAGATATAAACTATGACCTTTTTCAACTTGCAATCGAGACAACAAGCAAAAGACTGTTCCCGAATTTTCTTTTTTTGGATGCACCATTTAATAAAGAGCATTATGACGGCACACCGGAGTCAGAAGCAGCAACAATGGGCTGCAGAACGAGAGTGATGGATAATATTCATGGGGCAGCTAGCTGCATTGGAAGAGGAAATCTTTCCTTTACAAGTCTTAACCTTCCTTTAATCGCACTGGAATCCAACACTGTTGAGGATTTCTTTACACGTCTGGACTGTTTTATACAAATTGCGATAGAGCAATTGTTTGATCGATATCAATATCAAGGAAATAAAAAGGCAGCAAATTTTAAATTCCTTTTCAGCCAAGGAGTATGGTCAGATGGTGAGAAGCTAACTCCTGAAGATAGACTTGAGGAAATTTGGAAACAGGGAACGTTGTCACTTGGATTTGTCGGACTTGCCGAAGCGCTTGTTGCATTAACTGGCTTTCACCATGGCGAAACCGAAGATGCTCATAAGCTTGGAGAGCAAATCATTAAACATATGAGACGAAGGACAGATGAAGCGACGATAAAAAAGCATATGAACTACTCACTGTTAGCAACTCCAGCTGAATCGCTCGCAGGCAAAGCACTAAGAGAAGCAAGAAAAAAATTCGGAATAATAAAAGGAGTCACAGATCGGGATTATTTCACAAACAGCTTTCATATACCAGTTCATTACAAGATAAAAGCAATTGACAAAATCAACAAAGAAGCACCATTTCATCTATTAACGAACGGAGGGCACATCACTTATTTAGAGCTCGATGGTGATGCAAGTAAAAACCTTGCAGCGATGGAACAGATTATCCGGGCAATGAAGGAGGCAGGCATCGGTTATGGAAGTATAAATCATCCTGTCGATCGGTGCTTGGCTTGCGGGTATAAAGGAGTTATTAATAACAGCTGCCCAAGCTGCAGTAATGAGGAAGAGGGTAATTTTGAGCGTATCCGCAGGATAACAGGCTATCTCGTCGGTTCACTGGATAAATGGAACTCCGCAAAACGGTCTGAAGAGAAGGACCGTGTGAAGCATAGATGAGAGTTTTAAACATTATTCAAGACAGCATTGTAGACGGTCCAGGTTTAAGAAGCACTGTTTTTTTTGCTGGTTGTCCTCATAGATGCAGAGGCTGTCACAATCCTCAAAGCTGGAACAGGGGAGGAGGCAGTGAGATGGAGACCGTTAAGATTTTTGAGCTGCTTATGGATAACCCCATTAACGATGTGACCTTTAGCGGCGGAGAACCTTTTTTTCAGCACCATGGTGAACTTCTCACATTAGCATCAGCACTTAAAGGAAACGGAAAAAATATTTGGTGCTATACAGGCTATAAATGGGAAGAGTTAATTAAAGTCAAGAGCAGAAAAGAAGTTTGTGAATTTATAGACGTCATAGTTGATGGCCCGTATATTCTGGAAAGAAGGGATTTGAATCTGCAATTTAGGGGAAGCAGTAATCAGAGACTAATAGATTGTGCTAAAAGTCTGGCAGCGAAACAAACGGTTCTAATTGAAGTATAGTAAGAGGCATGTGCTTTACGCACATGCCTCTTACTTATATTTATCAACTGTGAGATAACGGCTTTTCTTGATCATTTTTAAGAATGTTTTTTCTTAAGAATGGAAGAACCCATCTGTCTAGTCCATAGTAGCCTGCATTCATACCAGCAAACATAATGACTAATCCCATTAGTATATCTGTAGGGTTATGAGAAATGGTACCTGCTAATAGGAAAGAGAAGTTCATTACAACTCCAAATAATGCCGC